>JAYVNZ010000001.1:0-5236 GCA_043758185.1 Gemmatimonadaceae bacterium
AGTGCCAGCCCGCGATCGCGAAACGCACTGTACCCATGCTCCGCCACGAAGTCACCGCGCAACGTTGCGCCATTGGGCGCCCGCACGGTCATTCCGGCGAGATGTGCCGCGCCTGCACTCTCCACCGCGTTGAGTGCGCCCATGGCACTCAGCAGCCGCGACGCCTGCGGACTCAGGTACTCGGCGCATGGCTTGGCGCGGGGAAAGTGCGCACGGTCCACCACCAGCACGCGTGCACCACCGCGCGATAGCGCGAACGCCGTGGATGCGCCCGCGGGACCACCGCCGACGACGATCGCGTCGTACCTGTTTCCGTTCCGTGCGGCTGGAGGACTCACGACAGAAGGCTAGAGGGTGGCCAGCACGGCGGCTATGCCGGCGCCGGTGAGCGTTGCAAGAAAATTGACGGTGTCGTTGTTCATCCACTCGCGTCCGCCGGCGAGGATCGTGGCCGTACCGCAGGTATGCATGTGTCGCTCGGACGCACGCTCGCACGTGGGACACCAGCGCCGCTCCTGCATGGTAGCGCCCAGCAGCGTGTCGATGAGTGCGCCACCCACCCCAGCGAGCGCCACGCAGATGAACAGTGCCGATGCGCCCACTGCCACCGCGGCGCCCGCAACGAGCGCGGCGGCAACCACCATGGCGAGCGAACCGGCACCGCTCACGCCGCCCGATGTGCCCACGGGCACCCTGCGCATCGTGCGCACCGATCGCGGGATGCCGCCGAGCAACGTGCCGATCTCCGTGGCGAAGGTGTCGGCAAGCGAGGCGGCCAGCGCACCCGCCGCGGCAACGCCCGCGAGTGTGAATCCCGCTGGAACGCACAGCGCACACGCGGCAAAGACACCGCCGTTCGCCATGACCTGCGCGGCATCCCGTGCGCCTCCCTTGGCCACCACGCCTCCCATTCGATGCGACTTGGCTGATTGCCCCATGCGGGACACGATGGTGCCCGCGAGGAAGTAAAGAATGAGGAGTGCACCCCAGTTCCAGCCAGCGATGGTGGCCGCGGTACCCACCACGACCGCGGCTCCCGCACCGGAGCGCGAGAGCGAGCCGGCATGCCAGGCGGCGAGCGCAATGGCGGCAGCCGCGACGGCACCGATGGCGCCGCGCTCCACCAACAGCTGCGCGCTGTGCGCATCCGGCATGCGTGTGTCTCCACGGAAAGGAACGTGTCGCGGAAGAAAGCGCGTCGCGGCACGCGCCGCCATTGAGGGGCCGTTGGGCGCCCGTTAACTTCAACGGTTCGCGCGCACCTCCTGATGCCCTGCCGTCCCCACGCAGTTCTATGCTCGCCACTGTCGACGCTCTACTTCCGCTCAGCCTTCTCGAAGCCGTCCGTGACGTCGACACCCCGGAAGGCCTGCTCGATGCGGAGTTCGTGGACGAGCTGCGCAACAAGCGCTTCGGGTTGAGCGACACGGTGTACACCCAGATCCAGCGCTACACCGAGGCCGTGCGTCGCAACCACCGAACGGGCCTGGACGAGGCGATTGCGCTGGCGCGTCTCATTGGGCGCCGCCCCGATGCCGAGGCGGTGCTGCGCGCGGCCGGCAGGTTCCTGGCGCGCGAGGCGTACATGACCGTGTCTCCCGTCACGCGCGGTGTGCTGAAAGTGATGCCGTCGATGATTGCCAGGCCGCTCGCGTTTCGAAAGACGAAGCGCATTGCGCAGCGCTACCTCAATGGCACTGTTCGTCGCGTTGGGCAGTTCATCCTGCTGGAGGTGCCGCGTTCGGTCACGCTTGGCGTGGCGCCGGGCAGTACGGGGTGCGCATTCTACGAATCGTCGCTGCGCGAGGTGTTGCGGTTGCTCGTGGGCGTCACGGGAGCGGTGGAGCACACGCGCTGCGAGGGGCGTGGTGAAGGTTCGTGCGAGTGGCGCGCGGATTGGCGCGGGGCAGACCGCTCTCATGCGGGGTGATTGAGTTGTCTGCCCTCTGGAGCCGCCGTCCCCCGTCCCCCGTCCCCCTGCTCACATGCTCACACTAAAGGAACTCCCCGCCATCCAGCAGGCGCTCGCCGATGCCGATCTGGATGGCTGGCTGCTCTTCGACTTCCAGCGCACCAATCCCATTGCGATGGGCATGCTTGGGCTGGAGGGTTTCATCTCGCGGCGGATCTTCGTGTGGATACCACGCACTGGCGTGCCGCACGCCCTTGGTCACGCCATCGAGCCCGGACCGTGGCACAGCTGGCCGGCCGAGTGGGAAAAGTCGACGTACAGTTCCTGGCGCACGCTCGAGAGCAGCGTGGCGGGCATGGTGAACGGCAAGCGTATCGCGATGGAGTATTCCGCGGGTGATGCCGTGCCCTATCTCGATCGCGTGCCCGCGGGCGTGCTCGAAATGGTGCGCTCGGCTGGTGCGACTTCCATCGCGTCGAGCGGCGAACTGGTCACCAGGTTCAACGCGACGTGGACGGAGGGCGACATCGCGTCGCACACGCGTGCGGCGGAAGTGATCGCGCGCGTGGCGCACGAGGCATTTGCCCTGGCTGGCGTGCGCGCGCGTTCAGACACGCCCATCACGGAGTTCGAGCTCATGACCTGGATGCAGGGTGAGTTCGCCAGCGCGGGCCTTTCCGCCGATCACGGCCCCAACGTGAGCGCGGGCGCGAACGCTGCGAATCCGCACTACGAGCCATCCGCGGAGCATCCACGCCTCATTCTGCCCGGCGAGGTCGTGCTGATTGACCTTTGGGCGAAGGAAGAGGGCGGCGTCTATGCCGACCAGACGTGGATGGCGTCGATGGGCACACCGACATCGCGCGCGCAGCAGGTGTGGCTGGCGGTGCGTGATGCCCGGGATGCAGCCATTGCGCTCGTGGAAGCGGCAGCGGGCGAGAGTCGCGCATTGCGCGGCGGCGACGTGGACGACGTGGCGCGCGAGGTCATCACGGCGCGGGGATTCGGCGAGTACTTCACGCACCGCACAGGGCATTCCATCGATGCGCGGTCGCTGCACGGCTCCGGCCCGCACCTGGACAATCTCGAGACGCGCGAGGAACGCATGCTGGTGCCGGGCGTCGGGTTTTCCATCGAGCCCGGCATCTACATCCCGGGAGAAATAGGCGTCCGCAGTGAGGTCAACGTCTACCTGGTGGCCGGCCGTGCAGTGGTGACGCCGGCGGTCTACCAGCGCGACCTCGTCATCGCGTAACGCCACACGTCAGTCTCTTCGAGACATTAACAAGGGAGCGAGCTCGGCAGGGTTGGCGTGCGGCCGCACGACGGGTGACTGGCTCGCCACTTGCCCCTGTCGTGCCGGATCTCCACCGCCAACCACTCGCGCCATCCCGTGAATTCCGCAATGCCGAAATCCGTCTCGATGCACTACCTGCTCGTCGCGTGCGTCATGTTGCTCATGTCCGCGTGCAAGGGAGACGCCGCGGCCGACGCACCTCGCCGAGCGGGAGTGGTCGGCAAGCCGGCCGCAGGAGTCACGAGCGCTGAAGCATCGGGCGACGTCATCATCGCACCGCCAACCGCCGCATACCGGGAGGTTGCGGTCAGCGCACCGGGCACGGTTTCCGGAACGGTCACGCTGAAGAACGCCCTGGAACCTGCGACGCCCACGCCAACGGGGAGCGCGGGATCAACTTGCGGAGCCAGTATCCCGGATGCGTCGGTGCAGGTGCTGGGCGGTGGGCTCGCCGGCGCCGTGGTGTGGCTCGACGGTGTGCGCAGCGGCAAGGCACTCGGCACCGAGCGCCGAGTGGAGTTGGAGAGCGACCACTGCAGGCTGGTGCCGCGCGTGCAGGTGGCCGCGGTGGGCAGCGCGGTGAACATCATTGGCCACGACAACCTGCGCCAGCACCTCCGCTTCACTGCCGGCGGCGAGACCACGCCGCGCGCAGCCATCCTCCTGGGCGGTGGTGAGCAGGTGATTCCAACCGAGTTGCCGTTCAAGGCGCCTGGCATGGTGGCGGTGCGCGATGCGGAGCATTCCTGGACACACGCGTACCTCGCCGTTTTCGACCATCCCTACTACGCCATCACGGGCGCCGGGGGAGCGTTCACCATCGATGGCGTGCCGCCGGGCAAATACACGCTACGCGTGTGGCATGAGCGGACCGGTCCAACGGCGCAAGCAGTGGACGTGGCGGCGAATGGATCGGTGAAGGTCGCCGTGGCACTGGAAGGGAAGTAGCACTCGCTGTCGTCCTGACCGAGGCGAAGGACCTGCTCTCCCCGCTGTCGTCCTGAGAGAAGCGAAGGACCTGCTCCTGGCTGCTTATCGATGAATCAGTCCCGCAGTTCCGCCCGATACAGCTTGCCGTACACGCCGTCGCTCGACACCAGCACATCGTGCGTGCCCTCCTGCACGATGCGCCCGTGCTCGATCACCAGCACGCGGTCCGCACGGCGCACGGTGCGCAGGCGATGCGCGATGATGAGCGTTGTCCGACCGCGCAACAGCTCCTCCATCGCCTCTTCCACCAGTCGCTCGCTCTCGTTGTCCAGGCTCGAGGTGGCCTCGTCGAGCAGGACCACCACGGGATCCTTCAGGAACACACGGGCGAGTGCGATGCGTTGCCGCTGGCCGCCGGAGAGTTTCACGCCGCGTTCGCCAACGCGCGTTTCCATGCCCTGCGGCAATCGCTCGATGAACTCGATGGCGTGGGCGGCGGCCGCCGCGGCATTCACGTCGGCGTCACTTGCATCAGGACGCGCGTACGCAATGTTCTCACGCACCGTGCCGCTGAACAGCGCGGGCTCCTGCGGCACCAGGCCGATGCTGCCGCGCAGGTCCTCGAACGAGAGATCGCGAATGTCCACCCCATCCAGCGTGATGCGCCCTCCCGTCACGTCCCAGAATCGCGGGATGAGCGACGCGACAGTCGTCTTGCCGGCGCCACTTGGTCCCACGAGCGCCACTACCTCGCCGGGCCGCATGGTGAACGACACGTCGCTCAGCGCATCGGTGAGGTCGGGCGCGTAGCGAAAGCTCACGTCCTCCAGCGAGACCGCGCCGCGCACGGGTCGCGGCAAGGCCACAGGCTCAACCGGCTCCGCAACGGTGGGGCGCATGTCCAGCAGTTCGAACACACGCTGCGCCGCTCCAATGGCCTCCTGATAGCTGCCAAACAGCGACGCCAGCGCGCCGACAGCAGCCGCCACGGTGATGGCATAGAGCAGGAACGACACGAGCGCACCCGGTGTGAGCTGCCCCTCCAGGACCAGGATGCCCCCCTGCCACAACACCGCCACGACGCCGCCGAATGCCAC
>JAYVNZ010000002.1:0-7950 GCA_043758185.1 Gemmatimonadaceae bacterium
CTCGGAGAGCGTCAGGAACCCATCAGGCGTTGCGATTGGCGAGGCCAGCCCCGGCGAGGCGGGGAATCCCTTGACGCCATCCAGCGAGCTTTCGCCCACGGACGGTGCAAACGCCGCCACGTACACCAGCGCCTTGACCTTCTCGTTGGCCCCGGCCTGGCTGATCACCGAACCGCCCCACGAGTGACCAACGAGGACGACCGGACCCGTCTGCGCATCGATGATGCGATTGGTGAACGCGACATCTTCGGCCAGCGACGTCAGTGGATTCTGCACGGCGAACACGTTCAGGCCCTTGGCCTGAAGCAGCGGGATGACCTTGCTCCAGGACGATCCATCGGCGAAGGCCCCGTGGACGAGCACGACGGTCACGGTGGAGGAGGGCTGAGCGTGCCGGGCGGCAGTCTGGGCCGACGAGGTCGATGCGACGGCCGTGGCGAGCGCCGACGCGAGGAGGATGGTGTGAATGGACTGCATTGATCGGTCCTTGTGGAGTGGGTATGATGCACCTGCCGAGCGGAATGCCCGGTGAACTACTTCGTTAGCGATTAGATCGTGGACGACCTATTGCGGCAAAAAAAAAGGGAGCGATCACGCGTTCTCGAACAACCGGGCGCGCAGCGACTCGAGTTGCGCCTGGATGGCGGACATGTCGGACACCGTGCAGGCGGCCGCGCGCAGGATGCTCCCCGGGAGACGAGCCGCCTTGCCCTTCAACGCACGCCCTGCAGACGTCAGCGCGATGAGGACCTGGCGTTCATCGGTGCTCGCCCGCGTGCGCGTCACCAGCCCGGCCGACTGCAACCGCTTCAACAACGGCGTCAGCGTCGCCGAGTCGAGATAGAGCCGCTCGCCGATTGCCGAGACTGTGAGTCCGTCGCCCTCCCACAGCACCAGCATGACGAGATACTGCGGGTACGTAAGCCCAAGCGGATCCAGCAACGGACGATAGACTTTGCTCATGGCGCGACTGGCAGAATAGAGCGCAAAGCACAGCTGTTCACCCAGATCGAGTGTGAGGGTAGCGGGCTTCGTGCGTGAGGCAGGGCGCTTGGGCATCTGTGGATTATAAATCGTGCACGATTCAATAGCAACCCCAGCATACTGCCGTCATGGCGCGCACGACGCGCGGTACGAGCGCGCGCGCCTTTCCCGCGTCGACGGCGATGAAGTCCTGGCGCGCGTGATCACCGCGTGCAGCAGGGAGTTCTGCAGCGCCGATGAGGGTGGTGGGCACGCATCGCCGGCCGGCAAGTGACGCCGGCGACTGGAATCGAATGCGTATAGCCGCGACCCGCTTGCCTCAGCCGCTGCGCCAGGCGGTCAGACGTAAGGGCCACTCTTGCTATTGCTGTTGATCTGACCAATTGTTCCGCTCGCTGGGAAACTTCCGTCGAGCCGTGACGCGCCCGTCATTCCCTCCCTCATGTCATCACCTGTGACCAGTCACCCTCGGCCAATTCTCGCTTCTGTCGCACACGCGATGCTCTTCCGCCGGCTGGCCACGGGAGCGGCAGCGCTCGTGCTGGTGCTGGCCAGCTGCGGCCGAGAGCCCACTGCGCCCCAGACGCGGGATGCGGCGCCACGGTTCGCCCGAGGGTTCAGCTTCACCACCGTCTTCCAACAGGTCGCTTTCAACAGAGCGATCGTTGACCTGGTGGACTTCAACCGCGTCCGCATCGTACTGCACCGCACCGACGGCAGCGTGGCGCTGGATTCGACGGTCGCCTTCCCGTCTGGCGTCGAATCGCTGCAGCTCTCGTTCGACATCAGGCTGGCGCCGGGCGCTCCCGCCACGGGTGAACCGCTGACGCTGGACCTGACGTATCTGAACGCCACGGGTGTTGCCGTCTTCACTGGCGGCCCCGTACCCGTCGTGGCCGTACCGTCCGTCACGGGCGCACCGCCGCCGCCGCCTGTCACCGTCCAAGTGATCTACACGGGCCCGGGCGCCGCGGCGCGCACGGTCAGGATCTCGCCGAAGACCCTGGCAGTGACGACCGGTGCCCCGTTCACGTTCTCCGCCGCGGCCTTCGATGCCGCTGGCGCGGCGGTTCCCAGTGCACCGATTTTCTATTCGGTGCTCGATCCTGCGCGTGCGACGCTGACGTCTCCCACTGCAGGCGCAGGGACGGCGCTCGCCGGTCTCGGCACGACGCGCATCGTCGCGAAGCTCGTCAGTGGCGCGGCGGATACGGCCACGCTCAACATCGTTCCCGGGGTCGCGGCCCGACTCGTGGTGCAGGGCGGCGGGGGCCAGACAAGTGCGGCCGGATCTCTCCTCGCGCCCGTCACGGCACTCGTCACCGATGTGAATGGCAACGCCACGCCAGGCGTGGCCGTCAACTTCACCGTCGCGAGTGGTGGCGGTTCCGTCACGCCTGCATCGGCTGTCACTGATGTCACTGGACGCGTGGTGGCCCGCTGGACCCTCGGCTCCGTGCTCGGCGCGCAGACCCTCGAGCTCTCGAGCGCCGGGGTTCCCTCGGTGACGGTCACCGCCACCGCATTCAGCGCGCTGCAGACGTGGGTGATCACGCAGCAGCCGGGTGCGTCGCTGGTAGCCGGGTCGCGCATCGCGCCGGCGGTGGTGGCCGAGCTGCGTGATGCCGTCAACGCAATCGTGACGAGCTTCAACGGGAGCGTCACCGCGGCAATTGGCGCGAATTCGGGCGGGTCCACCCTGGGCGGCACCACTACAGTGACCGCGGTGAACGGCGTCGCCACCTTCGCGAACCTCACGCTCGACAAGGTGGGCACGGTATATACCATCACCGTGAATTCCGCTGGTGCGGCGGCAGCCACGACCACGCCGTTCAGTGTGGAAGCCGGCGTTGCATCGATGCTGTCGATAGTGTCGGGCAATGCGCAGAGCGGGGCAACGAACTTTGCGCTGGGGCAGCCCGTCGTCGTGGCGGTGACTGACGCCTTCGGGAATGGAAAGGGGGGCGTGCCCGTCACCTTCACGGTGAAGGAGGGAGGCGGTTCCGTGTCGCTCCTGCCGGGCACCCTCGATCAGGTGGGCCGTGTGGGCGCGAGCTGGACGCTCGGCCCCAAGGCCGGCGTGAATTCGCTGACAGCCAGCGCGCCTGCGCTCGGCAACGCCTCGGTCACATTCACGGCAACTGGAATCTCGACGTGCGTGACAGTGCCGCTGACGATCAGCCAGGCGACGCCCACGCAGAGCGGGATCTGGAACCAGAGCGACTGCTTGAGCGGCGGCCGCCTGTACGATGCATACAGCGCAGCGAGCCCAACCCAGACCAACGTGCGACTGACGCTTTCCGGCAACGCGAGCGCAAAGTCGTCCGGGGTCTTCCAGAACGGAGTGGAGGTGGTCGATTGGCTGGGCACGGGAACCGGGACGGGCGACCTGATAACCAACTGGTACCTGGCGCCCGGTACGTACGAATACCGCGCGGGCATTCCAGTCGCCGCCGCAGGCACAACGTACACGGTGACAGGGTCGGACGGCGACGACATTTCGTGTGGCAGCAATGGTACGACGGGCAACGTGACACTCGTCAACCAGCAGCTCAACAGCAGCGATTGTCAGTTCAACGGACGCGCAGAAGACCGACTGGTCCTGTACCAGCCAGCGGGAAAGGAGATTACCATCACGATGACCGCGGGCCCCGTTCCCGCGCTCGTGTTCATACGCGATGTGTCGACCCCCGCAGGAAGTTTGCTCGCCACGAACAGAAGCGCGCCGGGCGGAACGGCGACGGCCACGTATCGCACCACAGTCGCAGGGTACTATTCGGTGATCTTCACGAGCGATCCGCAACCGGTCACCGTGTTCTACAGCGGGTCGGTAACCGTCAAATAGGAAAGCGGCGGCACGACATGACTGCCTGATGCCGGTTCTGCCCCATTCGCCTGCTCAGGCTCCGCTGTCGTCCACCGCCGCCGCGAACGGGGCCGAGGCCGGGATGGTGAGCGTGAACGTGCTACCGGAGCCGAGCACACTGTCCACAGTGAGCTCGCCACCGAGCATCCGGGCGAGCTGACGGCTCACGCTCAGCCCGAGCCCCGTGCCGCCCACCGTACGAGTCAGGGCCGGGGCGGCCTGCCAGAAGGTGTCGAACACCTTCCCGAGATTTTCGGGGGCGATGCCGATGCCCGTATCCCGAACGCTGAAGCGGATCCGTGCAGATTCCGCCTCCCCTGCTCGACGGTGGAAGCTGGGCTGGATGCCACCAGACGCCTCAACCGGGGAGAGGGTGAGGACGATCTCCCCGGCGGACGTGTACTTGATGGCGTTCGAGAGCAGGTTGAGCAGGATCTGGCGGAGCTTCTGGCCATCGCTCTCCATTGGAATGGGTTCGTCAGGGACCTCCAGCCGAATGACCAGGTCCTTCGCCACTGCAAACGACGCAACCATCGCGGCGGTCTCACGGGCGACAGCGGCGCCGTCGACGGGCGCAACGTGCAGATGGTCTCGCCCAGCGTCGAGCTTTGCAAACGAGAGCACCTGGTCGATCAACGAGACCAGGTGCGCAGCGCTCCCACGGATGCGCTCGAGCTGTTCCTTCTGCA
Organism: Gemmatimonadaceae bacterium; assembly: GCA_043758185.1. Taxonomy (GTDB): domain Bacteria; phylum Gemmatimonadota; class Gemmatimonadetes; order Gemmatimonadales; family Gemmatimonadaceae; genus AG11. The sequence continues at coordinate 4,540 of JAYVNZ010000002.1, forward strand.
CCGGTGTTATTGGCCCGGACACGCCAAGTGACAGCAGGTCGGTATAGCCGATGACCGCATTCAGCGGCGTGCGCAGTTCGTGGCTCATCACCGCGAGGAAGTCTGCCTTCGCCGCGTTCGCCTGCTCGGCGGCCAGCCGCGCGGTGTCGGCGACGCGGCGTGCGTCCGTGGACTCCGCGAGGGCCACGGCCAGGGAGCCATTGAGGCGCGTCAACTCTGCATTCGACTCCTCGAGCGCCATCGTGCGCGCGGATGCGAGATCGCGTTCGCGCCCTATCTCCGCGTTGCGGATCGTGGCATGAACGCGGGGGACGACGAACGGCATCATCGCGGCGGTCGCAACCGAGGCGGTGGCGGTCACGACCTTCACGGCGCCCGCAAGCCAGTAGACAGGCTGCCAGAGCGTCACGACCTCCATGAAGTGCGTCATCCCGCACGTGATGATGAACAGCCCGAAGGCAATGAAGATCAGGTGAAATGGGATATCTCGCCGGGCGCGAAGGACGAGGCTGGCGAGTGCGAAGGAAATCACCACGTACGAGATCCCGATCAGGAGGTCGGACGTGAGGTGGGTGAGGAGGAGGGGCTTGTTCCACAAGTAGCAGTAGCCGTGGGGCAGGAAACCATCGGCAATGGCGGGCGCGTGGGCCTCGTGTGGGGGCATGCTGACTCCGACTGTTGTATGGCGCGGAACAGGCGTGACGAGTGTGGCAGCAGGAGGACAAATGTATGCGCCGGTCTGGGCCCGCGCCCGGCGACACCATGGCCTGGGCGGCGGGCGTTCCCGCAGGGGCGCGGACGGATGTGGCGGCGTTGTAAGCTTCCGACGTCCAGCGGCATCATCAGTCCATGCCCCGACTATCTCATGGCTCCCTCGTCGCCCCGTTGACGACAGAACCCGACGCCGGCCCGGCCTTTCGATCCCGTCTCGAACGCGTCCAGTCCCGCAACATGCCGGCACTCGGCGAAGTATTCGCGGAGCATGGCGACACCGTGTACCGCGCTGCGCTCCGCCTCACCGGCAGCCGCGCGGATGCGGAAGACGTCACCCAGGAGGTGTTCGTTCGGCTGTCGCACGCCCTGCATGGCTTCACCGGCACCGCGGCCAACTTTCCCGGCTGGCTGCGCCGAGTGGCGGTGCGGCAGGCGCTCATGCACCTGCGCGGGAACCGCCGCCGACGGGAGGTGAGCGTCGAGAGCGTGTCCGCCCTGACCATGCGGGCAGACGCGGCGCTCGAACGCCTCTCCATCGACGCCGCACTTGCACGACTGCCGGAGGACCACCGCACGGTGTTCCTGTTGAAGGAAGTCGAGGGCTACGACCACGCCGAGATTGCCGAGCTGCTCGGCATTTCCACGGCCAACTCCGAGGTACGTCTTCACCGCGCGCGCCGGCAACTGCGCGAGCTGCTGCGAGGATCACGATGATGAAGTCACTGCTGAACGCATTGCATCCGGCCTTCGAGTCGCTCTCGGCATTCGCCGACGCGCCGGCTACGCCTGCCGCCCGCACCCATGTGGCACGACATGTTGCGCGATGCGCCGAATGCCGCGCCGTCGTGGCGGACATCAGGGCGATGGGGGAGGCGGTCCGCGCATCGTCGGTGGAGAGGGTGCCGAGTGGCGTCTGGCCGCGCATCGAACGGGCGGCGGTGCAGGGTGCGCAGGACGGCGCCAAGCCCAGGGAAACGCCAGCACCTGACGCTGCGCCGTGGGAGGCCGCGCCTTCGATGCGGCCCACACGGCATGTCCCCACGCCCATCCGGCGCTCCCTCGGTCGCATCGGTGCGACGCTGGCATGCGCGGCTGCCGCGATGCTGGGGGTCGTCCTTGTCACGGGACGCACGCGCTCGCTGCTCGCCAGCGATGCGACGCGCCTGGCGTTCACTCCGTTTCGGCCAGCGCCCGGTGCGCTGGTTCATGTGCGCTACAATCCGTCAGCCAAACTGGCGGGCGAGGAACGCGTGGTACTGCTCGGCCAGTATATCAACGACGCATCGCGCGCTCGATCCGACTACTACTTCGGCGGACAATACGACTCGATCGCGACGCTGACGCGGGCCGCCGATGGGGCGATGGTGGGCGATTTCAGGGTGCCGGCTGATTTCCGGGTGGTGTCCCTGCGAGTGACAGATCCGGCCGCGCGCGTGAATGAGGGCGATGGTCTCTTCTCGTGGATCCTGGTGGGCGGTGATCGCACAGGACGTCCGAGCCTCGCATCGCTGCTCGCGGGCATATCACTCGACGTGCTGTATGGCAGTCCGCAGCGCGAACGTGTGCTGGACACGCTCCAGAAATATTTCCCGGATCATCCAGCCGGCTTCGCGACCGCGAAGCACTATCGTGGGGAGGGAAAGTTTTCGGGACTCTTCAAGCTGTTCCAGGGTGCGGAGCGCAAGTACCTGTTCTTCGATGCAAAGCTGGAACCGGTGACATCGCTCGACGCGGACCGCATCGTGGCGATGATCAACTTCGCCAGGCACATCGAGGAACCGGCCGAGGCGGCCAAGTGGACGCGCCGGCTGGTTCGGGAGCATCCAACTGATCCCCGGACGCTACCGTATTACGCCCTCCTCGTTCACGACGTGGAGCTCAGGGAACCGCCGCGTGATTCCCTCATGGCGTATCTCCCCCTGCTCGACAGCCTGCTCGATCGTGCGGGACTGGGTGCGGTACCAGATGGCCAGGCACGCGCGCTCGTGAATCAATATGGCGACGAGGGAATGCAGCGGCGCTGGCTGCTGCGCGGCATGGAGGCACGCATGCAGCGCGGTGAGCTGGTGCGCGGACTCGACCTGAGTGACAAGTGGCTCAAGGATACCGAGATTCGTCGCAGGAGCGAGGTGCTGCTGCGTGCTGGCCTGTCCGGGACGTGTGCGTTGCCGCGCTGGTTGGCACGCGGATGGGGGTCGCTACAACGGATGCTGAACTATTGTGTGAGCGGCCGGGCGGCGGCGCTCGCGTCGCTGTCCGACATCGCATTGCGCGATGGACGGACCGCGCATGCGCTGGCGCTCGCGGACTCCGCGGTGGCGTTGGTGAGCGGTGGCTCATTCTGCCTCCGGACGGGGCGAGCGCAGCGGGGCGAAGCGCTGCTGGCGTCGGGCGACACGTTGGCGGCCGCGCGGGAATTCGCACAGGCGTATGAATTCGGGAGCTGGCAGAACAACGATGCCAGAACCGCCATCGAAGCGAGGCTACGTGGATCCGTGACTGGCGCAGCCTGGCAATCGATGCGCGAGAAGGCCGAGGCTGACCGGAGGGCGTGCGTGCGAGCGGCGTCCTCGCGCGACAGTCTCGCGCGAGCCAGCGGGTGAGCGTCACTGCTGTCGTCCTGAGCGCAGCGAAGGACCTGCTTTCGAAGTAGCCACGAAGCAGTCCTTCGCTGCGCACAGGATGACAGGTGGCACC
>JAYVNZ010000003.1:0-7570 GCA_043758185.1 Gemmatimonadaceae bacterium
GCAACGGCCTTCTCCGTCACCACGAGCTTGCCGTCGTTCGCGACTGTCGGAAAGACGTCGGTATAGCGGAACTCGTATCCAGGATACCAGCTGTAGAGCAGTTGATTCTGCGGGCGCGGCGTGAAGTCCACCTTCTCGTAGACCACGCGTTGCCCATCGGGCGACCACGATGGAGACCGTATCGCGCGTGTGAACGGCGCGCCGCCACTCGTGTACGCAAGTCCGGCATTCGCTCCCGACTTGATGAGGTATCCAATGCGCGCCGGACCGACGAACTGCGGCTGCACCTTGAGTCCCGGTCCTGTCGTCTCATCCTTTCGCTCGCCGGTAGCGACGTTCACGGAGACGATCTGCGAAGTGGCGCCCGGGCCGATGCCAGGCCTGAGCCGCGCATCCCATGTCTGCTCGACGGGAATCTCATAGAAGACGATGCGCTTCCCATCCGGCGACCACTTCGGCGCTCCGGCCGCGATGCCCGTCGTTGTGATCCGACGGAAGCCGCTCCCGTCCACGCGCACGATGTAGATGCCAAGCTCCTGGACATGCTCCCAACCGGATCCATGCCCGTGACCGAGCCATTCGGTATTCCGGTCGGACGAGAATGCAATCCATCGCCCGTCCGGTGACCAGGCTGGCCGGAGAAACGCATCCGGCTTCGTCGAGTCTCCCTGAATGCCGGATTGCGCGGTCAGGTTCGTCACCTTTCGCGTACGAAGGTCCATGATCCACACATTTGCCCTGTGCGTGTCGCGCGTGGACACGAACGCCAGCCTGCGCCCGTCCGGCGAGAGTACCGCCTGATCGTCAAGCGCAGGGTTGTCGGTCAGTCGCTCCAGTCCCGTGCCATCGGAACGCACGCGGTAGATGTCCGCCTGCCCCGGTGCAGTACGCTCGGAGGTGTATACGATCCACTGGCCGTCTGCAGACCACGACGCGTGGTAGTCGAACCCTGACGACTGCAGCAGTGCGTGCTCGCCAGAACCGTCGGCGTTCGAGACGTAGAGCGTGGACGCCGACGGCCCGATCCTGTTCATCAGCATGACGCCTTTTTGCGCCGCCGCATCCAGCACCGGCACGCACATCACGGCGCATCCACAGAGGGAGACCACTCCCCTCGACACTCGTCCTGACATCATTCGCGAAATCCCCGGTGAAGTGACTCTGGCCAGCTTGCGGCCCGCTCCAATGACTGCACCCCGGACAGGGGAACTGTTGGCTATGCGCCCGGCCCATGGCCGTCAATACGCCGGAATCACGGCTTTGCCGGCACCGGTACAGCGGTGAACGTGCCCGTGGCACCAACAGGCTTCACGTCAATCGTGCCCTTCAACTCCCTGACCGACGTCACCATCGCGGAATAGGTCACTGTCAGCGGCTGCCCCTCGTAATCGATATCGTACTGGAACGTGACCTTCCCGTTCTTCACATCGCCGGTGAGTGCAGAGGACACCTTGGCGTCATTCGTACAACTGCCGTTGAGTGCGATGCCCGACTGCCTGATCACGCACGTCGTGTTCACCGCATTACCCACCACATCTCCCGTGATATGCCAGATACCGGCAACCGAGTCAGTCGCTGACGCGCCGTGAAGTGCGGTCAGCAGTGCGAGCGTATGCAGCATCGGGTATCTCCATTGGGTTGATGAGGCAGGCGCAATGATCGACGTCGCGCCACAGGGTCAAAGATAGCTGAGCCACACGTCCGTCCGCCGCTGCTTGAGCGCTGCAAACCACCTGCACAGCGGATACATCAGCAGCACCACGGTCACCCACATCAGGTACACGCCAGGCAAGGCATACCCCCAACCTGGCGGTGCGGTGAACGGATAATTCCCCAGGTCCGGCGACTCGAACATCCAGTGCGCCCCCCCATAGCGCACAAGGCACGTCAGCACCGCGAGCAGGTGCAGCAGCGCGAAATGCACCACGAAGTAGAAGAGCGGCACCTTGCCGATGACAAGTACCGGCCGGAGCACGCGCGGGACTTCCCCCTCCATCGCGCGCAGCAGTAACAGGGCCGGTCCCAGCGTCATCAGCAGGAACAGGAGCGACGGCGGATATTTCGTGACGTTCAGGAAGGACAGCATCGTGAACGCGGCCGTCCGCTGTGGCATCCACAGGGACGGATCACCGTAGACGTTGACGCCGCGCAGCAGAAGGAACGCCACACTCAGTGCAACGCCGAGCCGCACAAGAAATGCGTTCCGCCGGCCGGCGTCCCACGCGTAGACCTGGCCAAGGCTGTAGCCGAGCGCCGTGACACCCACCCAGGGAACGAGCGGATAGCCGACGAACACGACGCGCTGCGGCGCATTCAGTACGAAGCCCGGCGCATGCAGCACAGCCCACAGCGCGTTCGTCGATCTCACGCCATCCAGTGCGTTGCGCCCCGCCACGAGCACCATGCCGAACACCGTGCTCGCCATCACGGGCAGCCGGCACATTACCCCGAGCACGATCATCGCCCAGCCAAGCGCCCAGAGCACGAGCAACATGGTGACGTGGTAGTCGACGTTGAACTGGTACGCCAGGCACCGCACGACCGTCACCTCGAGCACGATCAGCCAGAGCCCGCGCGTCAGCAGGAAGCGCGACAGCTCCGCCTGAGACTTCCGCCGCAGCGACAGGTATGCACCAGTGCCGGTCAACAGGAAGAACACGGGTGCGCAGAATTGGGTGATCCATCGCGTGAGGAACAGCCCCGCCGACGCCGTGGCGAGATTCACCGGGTTCTGGCCCGGTATACCGAAGTAGTCGCGCGTGTGATCCGGCGCCATGATCAGGCCGCGCACCACGTCCACCGATTCGATGCGAGTAGTCATTCGCGCCATGGCTACACCCGCGCGCCGCGCTCGACCATCTGCAGCGCCGCCTTCATGTACCCCAGCGCGTACGCCATGCCCGCATGCCAGGGCGCATCACAGCTCATCTCCGGCGTATGGTCGGGAATGATCATCCCCTCGAATCCCACATCGTGCAGCGCCTGTATCGCGCCGAGCATGTCGAGATCACCTTCATCCACGAACACCTCCTGGTACCGTGGCACCTTGCCCCGCACGTTGCGGAAATGCACGTACGCAATCTTTCCCTGCTGGCCGTACTCCCGGATGCTTTCGATCACGTTGCCCTCGCGCATCTCCTGCAGCGACCCCAGGCAGAACTCCAGCGCGTTCGCCTTGCTCGGTGCAATGTCCAGCACGCGTTGATACTTGCCCGGCTGGTTCACGAGCCGCGCGGTGCGGCGCAGCATGTCGGCCGGCGGATCGTCCGGGTGCAGCGCCATCGTCACACCGCACTCCTCGGCAACCGGAATGATCTGCGTGAGGAACCATTCGTACCGCTGCCACAGCTCTTCCATGTCGACGCGAGGCACCGTGCCCTCCAGGGCTTCGGGGTCGTAGACCATGTTCCACACCATGCCGTTGGGCATCGGAGTCTGCGGATCGATCTTCGACTCATCGTACACGAGGGCCTTCGCACTGCCTCGGCCCCATGGCCCCTTGGTCCATCCCCAGACGCCGGCGAGGCTGAAGTTGTAGCCCATGATGGGAATTCCGACGCGGCCTATCGCCTGGATGGTGCGCTTGAGCGCTTCCATCTGTTCGACTTTCTTCGGGCCGTCGAGCAGGATGTCGTGCCAGTGGGCGGGATCGAAGTTCTCGATCGCTTCCCACACAAGTCCATTGTCCTCGATCTTCCGCTTGATGGCGCGGAGGTCGTCCTCGGTCCAGGGCCGGTCCTGGTTCTGCGTGAGGCCCCACCCCATGTTCGGCGACCCGCTCGTGAGCACGGGATCCTTGCCCTTGAAGTAGTCCACGAGGTGCACGACGAGATGCGTCACGCCCGCCTGCTTCGCGAACCTGAAATTGTCGTCGGTGAGCAAGCCGCGGTACAGGCCGAGTCCGAGCTTCATGTGATGGTTTGCGTGCGTGGGGTGTCGTGTTGGGGAACTACGTCGGGGCGCATCGCTGGGAATCCCTTGCTGAAGGTACCGCCGCCGCGTGCTCGGCCTACCTTATGATGATGCTGACGCAGCGCATCCGACTGTCGTACGCAGTGGCGACCGCGACTGATGCATCCCTCGTTGCCGTGCTCCGCGGCCGCGCGGCGCACGATCTCACGGTTCGCTTCGGTCCTGGGCACTGGTCCGGGGAGGCGACGGCGAGTGGCGTTGTCGCCGGCATGATGGACTCGCGAATCGTGATTGCGCGTGCCGGCGCGGCCGTGGTCGCGACGTATCGGCTGTCTGCCGTGAGGCCGTGGGCGATGCAGGACGCCTGCTTCACTCCGAGCCAGCAGCCGCTGTACCTCACGGACATGGCCGTGTTGCCTGACCTGCAGGGTCGAGGCATTGGGCGGCGTTGTCTCGCCCACGCTGTGCGATGCGCCCGGGAGTGGCCAGCAAGCGGCATCCGGCTGGATGCATATGACACCGAAGCGGGGGCGGGTCGGTTTTACGAAAAGTGCGGATTTCAGGAAGTGGTGCGGTTGATCCATCGCGGCGTTCCGCTGGTGTACTACGAGCGGCTCATCTAAGGGACGGCGCGCTCGCTTCGCTCGCTGGACGGGGCGAGCAACTTTCATCGATTGGCAAATCTCCAGGGAGACCGATGACGCACAGTGGACCCATCATGGATTCGAACCCACCCCGCGTGAGCGCCATGGGGCGCTCGGTACAGGTGGCCAAGGCGGGGGTGAGCTTTGGTTCCGCCCTGGCCATCGCCATCTCATGGAGCGTGCACCATTCCATCCTCTGGGCCATCATCCACGGCTTCCTGTCGTGGTTCTACGTGATCTGGTACGCGCTGACGCGCTGACGGCCTGACGGCCCGTTCGCTCCGCTCGCTGGACAGGGGACCGCGCGCTCGCTCCGCTCGCTGGACGGTGCTTTCCGTCAAGCGAGGCGCGAAGCGCCGATGCGGGCCGTCCCCCGTCCCCGTCTTCTATGGCACCAGCACGGGATGTCCATCAGGGTCCAGCACCTGGATCGGCGCGATTCCCGTTGCCTTGAGCGGTGCCTCGATCGACGCACGATCTCCAACGATCACCAGGTTCATGTGATCGACGTCGAGATACTGCCTCGACACGCGGGTGAGGTCGCTCGTCGTGACCGCGTTGATCTTCGACGCGTAGTCCTGGAACAGCGTCTCCGGAAGGTCCTGCGTGTAGATGGACGAAATGGCTGTTGCCACCGCGTTCACCGAGGCGAAGCGGCCCGGCAGCGATTGCACCAGCCCTTCCTTGCCCTGGGCCAGTTCTTCCTCGGTGAACGGCTGGCTGCCCCGCACGCCATTGAAGTGCGACATGAAGGCCATGAGCGCGCTGTCCGACTTTGCGCTCACGATGCCGCCACCGGCGCTGAAGGCGCCCGGTCCACGACCGAAGGCAAAGCGCGAGTACACGCCGTAGCTGTACCCCTTCACTTCGCGGATGTCGTGGCTGAGCCGCGACTGGATGGTGCCTCCCAGCATGCGGTTCATCACGCTGAGGGCGTAGAAGTCCGGTGTGTTGCGGGCCGGACCCGGCGTTCCCAGCGTGAACACCGACTGCGCCGCCTTTGGCTTGTCCACCAGGTAGATCGTGCGTGCGCGTGGAGCGGGGAGCGCGCCGTAGTCGAAGCTCGGGCGTGCGCCGCCCTTCGGCCACGCAGCCAGCGCCTTCTCCACAGCGGCCTTCGCCGTGGCCGCATCGATGTCACCGCTGACGGTGATCACCGCCCGGCCCGGCTTGAAGTACGCCTGGGCGAAGTTCACCACGTCGGCGCGCGTGATGTTCTTCACGGATGTTTCGGAGACCGTCCGCCCGTACGGGTGATCAACACCGTACGTCACGGCGGAGAACACCTTGGCGGCAATCGCGTTCGGCAGGTCCTTCTGTTGCGTCAGCCCAACGAGCGTGCGCGCCCGCAGGCGGTCGAGCGCCGAATCGGGAAAGGTCGAGTTCAGCAGCATGTCGGCCAGCAGCGCGAGTGCTGGCGTGAACTTGTCCTTGAGCGCCGTGAAGCGGATGGTGCCGTCTTCCGGGCCGACCGCGGCAATGATCGTGGTACCGAGGAGCTGTTGCGCGTCGGAGAGCTGGTCTGCCGTCCGGGTGCGCGTGCCTTCGCTGAGCATTGCGCCCGTGAAGCTCCCCACGCCGGCCTTGTCGGCGGATTCGAAGTTGGCGGCACCGCCCACGAAGTCCAGGTTGAACGCGACGAGCGGCAGGTCGTGCCGGGGCACGACGACGAGCAGCGCACCGTTCGACAGGGTGGTCTTTGTCCACGTGGGCACGCGCAGCGCCGGCGGCTTGCCAACCGGTGGTGCCTTCGTGCGATCGAGCTGCTGCGCGCGGAGTGGCTCGGCGGACACACCGGTGAGGAGCGCGAATGCGAACGCAGCGCCCACAGCAGGCGTCTTCATGCTGGTGCTCATCTACTTGCCCCCCAGTATGTAGTGCCCGCCGTCGGCAGACACGGTGACCTTGCTGCTGACCTCAGGCTTCGCGGCCATGTCGGCCTTGCCGAGTGGCACGATGCTGACCACCGCGCGACCGTTGCCGAGGTACTTGTTGGCGACCCGCTTCACGTCAGCGGGGGTGACCGCCTTGAGGCGCGCATATTCCGTCTTGTAGTAACCCGCATCGCCGTGGAACACGAGGCCATCGTTCAGGATATTGGACTTGCCGAGGTTGGACTGCAGCGCGTCGATGAACTCGAACTCGAGGCCCGCGGATGACTTCGCGAGCTCGTTGACCGTGGGACCATCGGCCTTGAGGCGGGCGATGACGTCGTCGGTGGCCACCTCCAGCTGCGTGAGCGTGTTGCCCGGGCGCGGCGTGATGATGAGGACGAAGTTTCCCGCGTTCTCGTTGTCGTTGTTGAACGCCTGCACCGCCGCTGCGGACTGCTTGTCGTACACGAGCGCCTTGGTGAGCCGCGCGGTGCGCGAACCGGCAAGCACCTGCGCCAGGAAGCGCAGCGCAATGGCGTCCGGGTTGTCGTTGCCCACCGTTGGCCACGTGAAATAGAGGCGAGGCACCTGCACGCGATCCTCGTAGGCAATGCGCTTTTCCGCCGACAACACCGGCATCGTGACGACGGGGCGCGGGATTTTCGCGCCGGCCTTGAGGTCAGCGAAGTACTTCGTCACCAGCGCGCGAGCCGTTGCCGGCTGGAAGTCTCCGGCTATGGTCATGGTCGCGTTCGACGGTGAATAGTATTGACGGAAGAAGTTCTTCACGTCGTCCACCGTGGCGTTCTGGAGGTCGGTCATGTAGCCAACCACGGGCCAGCCGTAGGGATGGCCCTCTGGATAGATGCTGTAATCGAGGAGCTCGAACTGGCGACCGTAGGGCTGGTTGTCCACCCGCTGGCGCCGCTCGTTCTGCACGACGTCCCGCTGTGCCTTGAACTTGGCCTCGTCGAGCTTGTCGAGCAGGAAGCCCATGCGGTCCGATTCCAGCCACAACGCGCTTTCGAGATAGTTGGAAGGCACCACCTCGTAGTAGTTGGTGCGATCGTTGTTTGTGGAGCCGTTGACGCTGCCGCCAACGCCGTTGGTGAGCCGGTCGTGCGTGCCGTACGGTGTGTG
>JAYVNZ010000004.1:0-8555 GCA_043758185.1 Gemmatimonadaceae bacterium
TCGGATGCACACGCTCGCCGATTCCACAGGGCGCAGCCTCGCGGGGCGAGTCTGGAGACGCAGCAGTCTACGCGGCACTCGTAGACTCCCTTTATTCCAGGCCTCTGTCCGATTCACTGTTCGTCACCGATAGCACGCTCAGTTTTCACGTTCCGTCTACAGTCGGTAGACCGGGAGAGCTGGATCCGCACGCGTCGGCAAGTGCACGACGCGTCGACAGCATCCGTCGCGAGCACTGGCGACGGTTCGATAGCGTGCCCCGCCCGCTCATGCTCCAGCTCGAGCGCGTAACTGCGCGACGGGAGTCCTCGTCCATACTTGCACTCCCACGCCCAGTGCACGCCTTGAGTCATGCGGAACTGCACACGCTCTTTCGCGACGGGCCGTCGGCGGGATGGAGCACATTCGCGCGCACGTACCCGCGGGCGCGAGGCTATTCGACTTTCTCGCGTATCGCATACGGCGTTGATAGTACGGACGCCCTGGTCTACTACGAGTACCATTGCGGCCCGCTCTGTGGTGTTGGGCAAGCGGTCTACCTGACGCGCCGCGCTGATCAGCGCTGGCGCGTTCGCGAAGTCCTGCAATTCTGGGTCTCTTGACTCTGGAGAGCCATACCGCCGATGGCCGGGCTGGCGGGTTCAACTGGACGAATCCCAGCGATTTCAGCTCCGCGATCGTATGAATTGAATACCCCTGTCCCACCTAGCTCGTGCCACGATCCATCCAGTGCGCCCGCCAGTCCTGGCGCATCGCTGTCATAGTTGTGTCTCTCGGTTCATCCTCGCTCGCCGCCGCGCAATCACTCGACGCGCCGGCGAACGTTGTAGCGCGCGAGTCCGCGATGGACAGCCATGTCGCAGCGCTGCCGCAGACGCGTGCCGTGCGCACCAGTGAAGTGGTGGTGCTCGATGGCCGGCTCGACGAAGGCGCCTGGCGTCGCGCCCCGAGAACCTCGGGCTTCACCCAGACCGATCCCATCGACGGGGCGTCACCGACCGAGCGCACCGAGATCTCGGTCATTTACGACGAGAGCGCCATCTACGTAGGCGCACGCATGTTCAATTCCGACGGTCAGGTCTCCCGCCGGCTCGGTCGCCGCGACAGCGAGATGACTGACTCCGACTGGTTCACCGTCACCTTCGACAGCTTCCACGATCATCAGAGCAGCTATCGTTTCCGCGTCAATCCGAGTGGCGTACGGGGCGACGATGCCAACTTCGACCGCACATGGGACCCAGTCTGGTATGCGGCGGTGTCGGTGGACAGTGCCGGCTGGACTGCCGAGATGCGGATTCCGTTCAGCCAGCTCCGGTTCGGCACGGCGCCCTCGCAGCTCTGGGGCATCCAGTTTCAGCGCGAGATCGCGCTGAAGGTGGAGAAGATGGTTTCCTCGTACACGCCCAAGAGCCAGACCCGCGGCGCCTCCCGGTACGGCCACCTGCTGGGACTGGAGAACATCCCGCAGAGCCACCGGCTCGAAGTGCTGCCGTACGTGGCGGCGCGAGCCGAACGCAAGAGGATTCCCATCGCGGTCGGTGCGGGGTTTTCCAATCCGTTCCGCAGCGGGCGTGATTACTTCAACAGCTCCGGCGCCGACGTGAAATTCCGTCCGACACCGAACCTCACGCTCGACATGACCATCAATCCGGACTTCGGCCAGATCGAAGCGGATGAGTCGCAGGTGAACCTGAGCGCGAGCGAGACGTTCGTGGGTGAGCGACGGCCGTTCTTCATCGAAGGCTCGAGCATCTTCCGCACGTCGCAGGAAACCTTCGGCGGCGGTGGCGGCGGCGGTGGTGGTGGCGGCGGTGGCGGTGGTGGCGGCGGTGGCGGTGGCGGTGGCGGTGGGGGCGGCGGCGGCGGCGGCGGCGGGAACGAACTGTTCTACACGCGCCGCATCGGACGCGCGCCGCACGTTGGTGCGCCCCCGGGAAGCGTTTACGCCGACGTGGCTGAAGCGGCATCCATCCTCGGCGCGGCCAAACTCACTGGCCGCACGGCGCAAGGGTGGTCCATCGGCGTGCTCGACGCGGTCACCAACCGAGTGGCTGCGGAGTATGTGACGCTCGACGGATCGCGCGGCCGTGCGGAAGTGGAACCGCTCACGAATTTCCTGGTGGCACGGCTGAAGCGTGACTTCCGCGCGGGGGCGTCGAGCGCTGGCGCCATCGTCACCCAGGTGACGCGGAACCTCGGCGATTCGCTGCTGACGGCGCGGCTGCATTCGTCGGCAACAGTCGTTGGGGCGGACGCGCGTCACGAATGGGCGCAGCGCATGTGGGGCGTGACGGGCACGCTCGTGGGCAGTTCCGTGCAGGGCAGCTTGCCCGCCCTCATCACAACGCAGCGCTCATCGCTCCGTTATTTCCAGCGCCCGGATGCGCGATCGAATCACGTGGATTCATCGGCGTCCGCGTTGAATGGATTCCAGTGGTCGGCCAACCTCAACAAGATCGCCGGCCTGCACTGGCGCGGACACGTGTGGTTCAGCGGCACGAGCCCGGGCTTCGAGACGAATGACCTCGCTTTCCAGACGAACGCGGATCGCATGCGCCTCGAGGAAAGCATCGCCTACGAGGAGAACGAGCCCGGGAGCGTCGTGCGACGGTGGGTCGTGCGCGCCACACCCGACCAGATGCGCAACTTCGACGGCGATCTCACGGGCAATGGCTTCAAGATGGATGGCGACATCACCTTCCTGAACTACTGGAACACGCACCTGACATTCGACCGCGATTGGGTCACGGCAGACGACCGGCTCACGCGCGGTGGGCCGCTCGCCAGCAATCCTGGACAGACCACCCTCGCGGCATCCCTGAACAGCAATCCGCGCTTCGCGTATACCGCGAACGTGAACGGCAGCACCAGGCGCACCCCTGCCGGCGGGTGGTCCAACTCGGTCGGCGGCCGGATCGGTTTCAAGCCCTCGTCAGTGTGGAGCGGCGAGCTGGAGCCCCGCTGGAACCGCAGTCATGGTGTGGCGCAGTACGTCACATCCGTCAACGACGTTTTGGCTGTCGAGACATATGGGCGGCGGTACATCTTCGCGCCCATCGAGCAGACGACGTCGTCGCTCAACATGCGGCTGAACGTCACCATGCGGCCCACGCTCACCCTGGCGGTCGTTGCCCAGCCGTTCATTGCGAGCGGACGATACGGGACGCCCCGGCAACTCGTCGCGCCGCGCTCGTATGACTTCGCCGAATTCGGCAGGGACAGGGGAACGGCGACCCGCGATGCGAACGGAGCGTTCACGGTGGATCCCGACGGCGCAGGCCCGGCGGCGCCGTTTTCCGTGCCGGACCTCAGCTTCAACACGCGAACGCTGAACGCAACCGCGGCGCTGCGCTGGGAATGGCTCCCCGGTTCGAGCGCATACGTGGTGTGGCAGCAGCGCCGCAGCGCTCCTGGCACAACCGGGGAGTTCGGCTTCGACCGCGACCGAGCCGACCTGCTTCGCGCTGTGCCGGAGAACACTCTTCTCCTGAAAGTCAGTTACTGGCTCAACCCCTAGCGCCAACACGGCAACCCTCGACGCACAACCGCTCTTTGCAATACATAACGGTATCCGTTATGTTCGGAGCATGCATGAGGCTGTCGTCGCATGATTCGGTCGTTTGCCTCCCGTGGCACGGAAGACGTCTTCAACGGCGTCGATTCCCGCGCGGCGCGCCGGACGTGTCCCAGTGGGCTGTGGAAGGTGGCACGGCGCAAGCTTGATCAGCTCGATGCCACTGTCTCCCTCAATGCGCTCCGCGTTCCGCCGGGCAACCAGCTCGAACCCCTGAAGAAGGACCGCCGAGGCCAGCACAGTATTCGTATCAATGATCAATGGCGCATCTGCTTCAGTTGGACTGCAGACGGACCAACAGCGGTTGAAATCGTCGACTATCACTAGGACGGTGTGACATGGTTCGGATTCCCACGCATCGGGCGCCCACCCATCCGGGAGAGATGCTCCTGGAGGAGTTCCTCAAGCCGCTCGGCCTCACGCAGACCGTCCTGGCCGAGCGACTCGGCGTGTCCTATCCCCGAGTGAATGAGCTCGTCCACGGCAAACGGGATATGACGCCCGACACCGCCTTGCGCCTCGAGCGATTCCTTGGCGTCGAAGCGCAGTTCTGGCTCAATCTCCAATTGGCGTGGGATCTCTATCACGCCACGCATTCCGCGGCGGCGCAACAGCGCAACCAGATCAAGCCCCTCAAGCGGGCTGGCTGACGGCCGGAAGCACCGCATGATGATGAGTGGTGACTAGGCGAACCGCACACCTCCATCTTCCAGGGGCGTGCTGCGAATGCGCTTGCCGGTGAGCGCGAACACGGCATTCGCCAGGGCGGGCGCCACAAGAGGTGTACCCACTTCGCCGAGGCCGCCCGGCTTGCCACCGGTCTGAACAAGTTCCACCTGCACCGGCGGCACCTGGTTCATCCTCGGCAGCAGGAAGTCGTGGAAGTTGCTCTGTTCCACGCGGCCATTCTTCACCGTGATCTTGCTGCGCAGCGCTTGAATGAGGCCGGTCACCACACCGCTCTCGAGCTGCGCGACAGCCTGGTCCGGATGGACGGCAACACCGCAATCCGCGCACACGCTGACGCGCTCCAGCTTGACCCGCTCGGCAGTGCCCGACACTTCGCAGACGAGCGCGACGTGCGTTTCGTAGCACTCCATTGAGGCGACACCGAACGCGTGACCGGCGCGCGGTGCAGCCACATAGCCGGCGGCGCGCGCTGCGCGCTCGAGCACCGTGCGCTGTCGAGGCATCTTCTCGAGCATGGCCAGGCGGAACGCGAGTGGATCCTGCCCCGCCTTCAGCGCCAGCTCGTCCACGAAACTCTCGGTCGCAAAGGCGTTGAGCGCGTGGCTCACCGACCGCCAGAAGCCAACCCGGATCCCCACCTCCTCGATCACCGTGCGCAGCTCGATGTTGGGGATGTCGTAGGTGAAGTTGACCAACCCCTCGGTCATGAAGGGATCGTTGCCTTTCTGCACGAACGGTGGAAACGCGCGCGCCGTGATCGAGGGCGACACGAGCGTCGCGCTCAGTGCCGCGACGCGACCGTTGTTCACGGCGCCGCGCATGACGTGCAGGCTGGGTGGCCGGTAGAAGTCGTGCTGGATGTCCTGCGGGCGCGTCCAGATGAGTTGCACCGGGGTGCCGGGCACCGCCTTCGCGATCGCCACCGCCTGGCCCACGAAATCATTCTCCAGCCGCCGCCCGAATCCGCCGCCGAGAAATTGCGGATGGATACGGACCTGTTCCGGCGGTACGCCGGCCGCCTGCGCCGCGGCGCCAAGCGCGCCCTGGGGAAACTGCACGCTGGCCCAGACGTCCACCCCGTCGCTGCTCACGCGGGCCGTACAGTTCTGCGGCTCCAGCGTGGCGTGGGACAGCATCTGGCAGGTGTACTCCGCCTCCACCGCCCCCGCGGCGAGTGGGCCGCTGACGTCGCCGGCCTTCTTCGCCACGAAGCCGGGCCGGTTCCTGGCACCTTGCAGCGTCGCGAAGATCGCTGCGGTGTCGAGGGTTGCTGCGGGCCCTTCGTCCCACTTGACCGGCATGGCATCGGCGGCGGAGCGCGCGGTCCAGTAGTGATCCGCGACCACGGCGACCCCTTCGCCAATGTTCACCACCGCCTTGACGCCGCGACGCGTGCTCACGCTGGCGGCATCGTAGGACGTCACCTTGCCGCCGAGTACCGGGCACGGCACGAGCGCGGCGTAGAGCATGCCGGGCTGCTTGACGTCGATGCCGTACACGATGCGCCCGCGTGCCTTGTCGTGACCGTCCAGACGCGGCAGCGCCTTGCCGATGACAGTGAACTGCGCGGCCTCCTTCAGCGGCACATCCTTCGGCACAGGGAGCTTCGCAGCGGCGGAGGCGAGAGATCCGTACGACGCCCGACGTCGTCCGTTCACGACAAAGCCATTTTCGGCGCGACAGTCGGCAGCCGGCACCTTCCACTGCTCGGCGGCCGCGCTCACCAGCATCGCGCGCGTGGCGGCGCCTGCCTGCCGGAGCGGCGTCCATGCCTCGCGGATGCTGGTGCTGCCGCCGGTGATCTGGGCGCCCAGCATCGCGTTGACGTAGACAGGATCGACCGGTGCCTGCACCACATTCACCCGGCGGGGATCGACGCCCAGCTCCTCAGCGAGCAGCATGCTGAGCGAGGTGTGCACGTCCTGACCCATCTCGTTGCGGTGACACGTCAACGTGACGCTGCCGTCGGGTGCGATCGTCACCCAGGCGTTGGCCTTGAACGACGTGGGTGCGGAATTGGCCTCGAGCCTGAGCCCGATGAGCATGCCCCCGCCGGCGATCGCCGAGACCTTCAGGAAATCGCGGCGGGTGATATCACTGGGCGTCATGACTTGCCCTCCAATGTCGCGACCGCGTCGTGAACCGCGGCCTTGATTCGCCCGTACGTGCCGCAGCGGCAGATGTTGCCCTGCATCGTCTCGACGATCTGCGCGTCGGTGGGCTTCGGGTTCTTCGTAAGCATGGCGGAAGCCGTCATCACCTGCCCCGATTGGCAATAGCCGCATTGCGGGACCTGGTGCTTGTCCCACGCCGCTTGCACGGCGGTGCCGACTGGACCCTGCAGGCCTTCTATGGAGGTGACGCGCTTGCCGGCCAACGCCGAGAGCGGCGTTACGCAGGATCGCGTCGCGACGCCGTCCACGTGTACGGTGCAGGCGCCGCACAGCGCGGCGCCGCAGCCGAACTTGGTACCCGTCATCTGGAGGTGGTCGCGCAGCACCCACAGGAGTGGAGTGTCCGGGGCGGCGTCGACGGTGACGGTTTTTCCATTGAGAAGCAGCGTTGCCATGCAGACTCCTGCGCCCGAGGTTGTGCGAGAAGAGCGACAAGCCGGTTGTGTCCGGCAAACGTGGTGATCGAATGTGCGATGTTCAGCGGCGATGTCAATGCTTCGAGCAATCGCTGGAGCGGGTCGCTGCCGTCGCTTTTGTGGTCGTCGGCATTTTCCTGGTTGGCTCCATCCTCACCGTCGCCTCGACCATCGTTGGTGACCGGCTGGCTGGCTCGCTAGGGCGTTGTGCGGCAGTTGTACGCTACACTACTTCCCTTGCATCGAGGCAGGCCGACGCACGCTGCAACGCGTTCGCAACACTCGCCATGTCAGCGTAGCGATCGGCCGGCGCCTTCGCGAGACACCGCATGATCACCGCTTCAAGCTCGTCGGCCACGACGGCGCCGCGTGTCGCGAGCGGTGGTGGCGCTTCATAAAGATGCGCAGCCAGCATCCGCATCGGCACACGTCCCGCGAATGGTGACGTGCCCGACAACAGAAAGTCGCCGAGTGCGCCGAGGCTGTAGATGTCGCTGGCGGGCGTGAGCTGTTCCTCGCCACTGCATTGTTCGGGCGACATGAACTCGGGCGTGCCGACGAGCATGCCGTCGTGCGTGAGCCGCTCCGTATCACGGGGGACCGATGTCGTCGTGACAAGACCGAAGTCCAGCAGCTTGACGACATCAGGAATGCCGCCGCGATCGCAGATGATCAGATTGCTCGGCTTGATGTCTCGATGGATCAGCCCGAGCTCGTGCGCCTCAGTCAACGCGCCGCAGAGCTGGATGAGGAATCGACACGCCCGCGCAGGTGGCAGCGCACCCTCGCGCGCCACGAGCTGCTCGAGCGACGTGCCCGGCAGGTATTCCATTGCGTAGAAGAAGGTGCCGTCCGTTGCCCGGCCATAGTCGTAGATCTGCACCGTGTTCGGATGAGTGAGCGTCGCAGTCGTCTGCACCTCTCGCTCGAATCGTTCGAGCACGCTCTCGTCCGCGCCATTCTCGGGCCGGATGATCTTCACGGCGCACGGTCGGCGCAGCAATTCGTGCTCGGCGAGGTAGACCTCGCCCATGCCACCTTCGCCGATCTGTTCCTTGAGACGGTACGGCCCAACGGTTCGCAGCGAGTGCGCCGCCTGAGTCAAAATCTCGATGCGATGAGCGCCGAAGATTGCACAGACGGAGAACGTCCAGACGATGAGCGATTTCAACAGGAGATAGCCGGCGCCGCCGGGGATCAGGGCGCCTTCGCGGACGAACGCGAATGCGTCCGGCAGCGACGCCAGAAGCGCGAGGAGGCAGATGACCAGCGTCGCACGTCGCCGGCCATTCGGGATGAACACGCCGTAGGTGATGACGAACAGGCTGCCTGGGACTGCGAAGGCAAACGCGTTGATCAACCACCATTTCGAAAGCAGCGCCGCAGGCCACTGGGAGAGCATCACCGCAGTCAGTGCGGCAAATAGTACCGAGGAGCCACGACCGTGACGCCCTCGATGAGGCGGAGTGCACGATAGAAAACTTGGCGTCGCGAGAGGACGGCCGCGACGAAAAAGAGGATTCCCGCGAGCACGTAATACACGAGGAAATACGGGGGCTTCCAAGCGTCCACGACGAACCGCGACCATAGCGCGATGATGCCGATCGTGGAGAAGCTGGTATACGTGGCCGCCGCGACGAGAAGGATGAAGCGCAACCGGCGGCGCAACAACTCCGGCAGGTCGCCGAGCGAGTGGCGCGC
>JAYVNZ010000005.1:0-4224 GCA_043758185.1 Gemmatimonadaceae bacterium
GTCACTGGTGCCCATGCTCGCGGCGCTCCACTCGGAGAATCCCCAGGTGGAGCAGGCGCGCCAGGCACTCGTGGACTGGAACTTCGTGCTGGACAAGAATTCCGTGGCTGCGGGGATCTATGAAACGTGGTTGCGCATCCTCGCCGACACTGTGCGCGACGTCGTCGTACCCGCGCCCGCCCGCGCAATGGTGCCCTCCGTCTCCACGTATCGGCTGGTCGAATGGCTCACGTCACCCAGCGGTGAATTCGGCTCGAACCCGGTCGCAATGCGCGACTCCATCCTGATGACGAGTCTCACGCGTGCAGTCGCCGGCCTCACCACGCGGTACGGAGCGGACATGTCAGGCTGGACCTGGGGACGCTACCACGGCGTGACGTTGCAGCATCCAATGAGCGCTGTGCTCAATGCGGAGCAGAAGGCACGGTTCGAAGTGGGGCCCTGGCCGCGCGGTGGTGATGGCAACACGGTGGGCGCCACCGGATCGGGTGAAACGCAGCGATCCGGCGCGTCATTCCGGATGATCGTCGAGGCTGGCAACTGGGATGCGTCGGTTGGAACGAATACGCCGGGCCAGTCCGGCGACGTCACCAGCCCGCACTACCGGGATCTCTTCGAACTCTGGAAGGACGACCGGTACTTTCCCGTGAAGTTCACCCGCTCTGCCGTCGAGGGGGTCACGGAATCGCGCAGCATTCTCGCACCCGCCAACCGGGCGCCATGACGGCCCGTACAATTGACACGTAGTGCAGCAGCACTACATTGCAGTGCATGGATGCTCAACTCACACTTCGCGTGCCCGCTGACCTGGCGAAGCGCCTCGCGGCCCGGGCAAGGCAGACCGGGGTGAAGCGCTCGCAGGTCGTGCGCGAGGCACTTCAGGCGTTTCTCGCCACGGGTACGGAGGCACCTCGCACCACGTCAGTGCGCCAGCGGCTCGCGCCGTACATCGGTGCGGTGTCACTCGATGCGCCGAGCCTTGAACGCGATGACCTCGCGCGGCGGCTTCGCTCACACAACTGGCGCGAGTGACATTGACGCGCCGGCGCGACGTGTTGCTCGATACGGGCCCCATTGTCGCCATGCTGGACGCGTCGGACCAATGGCATCGGAGTTGTGCAGGGGCCGTCACGGAGTTGATCGAGCGATGCGTCACCACGGAGGCCGTCGTCACCGAGGCGTGTCACATGGTGGGACGCGGGCGCGCCCGCGCGTCGCTCGTGATTGATTTCCTGCTCGATGCCGACGTGCCCATCCTGGCGCTCGACAGGCAGGCGATTCGGCACGCAGCGCGATTGATGGATCGATACGCCACAGTGCCAATGGACTTTGCCGATGCAGCGCTGGTGACGCTTGCGGACGCCTTTCAACTCGGCACGGTGCTGACCACGGATCGCCGGGGGTTTCGCGCGTATCGTCCCGCAAGCGGCAAGGCATTCCAGATTTATCCCGCTGCAGCTCCATAGTCGAACAGATCGAGCGACCGAAGATCGACTGGCCTGCGGCGTAGTCGTAGAGGCAAGTGGACAGCGGTCAGCAGCTCAGGTCTCGGCTTCGGCATACAGGTTTCTCAGGGGGTGTGGCGATCCGTGTCCGGAACGCCACACCTCCGTGTTTTCCTGTGCTCTGAAGCGGACGCCCGAGCTGCTGAGCCCTGTAACCCGGGTGATCGCGAACGGCATCATTGGACAACGACAAAAGCGTGACGACCAGGAGTCGCCACGCCTTTGCATTCACCCAGCGACGCGAGCAGCTACACGGCCTTCGCGTGCTCCGTGACCACGCGCACCACATCGTCCACCACCTGGAGAAAGCCGCCCTCCACCTGGAACCGCTTTCCCTCACCACCCAGCCGAAGCTCACCTGTGCCGAGCAATGTCACCATGGCCGCGTGACCGGTGAGGATGCCCACCTGCCCGTCGAACGCGGGAGCCACGACGGAATCCGTCTGACCCTCGAACAACACGGCTTCCGGCGAAATCACCGAGACAGTGAGCATCAGCGTCAGCCCTGCATCTTCTTGGCGTTGGCCACGACGTCGTCGATGCCACCCGCCATGAAGAACGCCTGCTCCGGTAGCGCGTCGAACTCGCCAGCCACCAGGCGCTCGAAGCTCGAGATGGTCTCCTCCAGCTTCACGTACTTGCCCGGGATACCCGTGAACTGCTCGGCCACCGAGAACGGCTGCGACATGAAGCGCTGGATGCGGCGCGCACGGCCCACCACGCGCTTGTCTTCTTCGGACAGCTCGTCCATGCCAAGAATGGCGATGATGTCCTGCAGCTCCTTGTAGCGCTGGAGGATCTTCTGCACGCTCGTGGCCGCGTCGTAGTGGCGCTGGCCGATGTACTGCGCGTCGAGGATTCGGCTGGTGGACGTGAGCGGGCTCACGGCCGGATAGATGCCGAGCTCCGTGATGGAGCGGTCGAGCACGACGGTCGCGTCAAGGTGCGCGAACGCAGTCGCTGGCGCGGGATCGGTGATGTCGTCAGCCGGCACGTAAATCGCCTGCACCGACGTAATCGAGCCGTTCTTCGTGGAGGTGATGCGCTCCTGCAGGTCTCCCATTTCCGTCGCCAGCGTGGGCTGGTACCCCACTGCGCTCGGCATACGGCCGAGCAATGCGGACACTTCAGATCCCGCCTGCGTGAAGCGGAAGATGTTGTCGATGAACACGAGCACGTCGGCGTTGTCCACGTCGCGGAAATACTCGGCGACCGTCAACCCTGTGAGGCCCACGCGGAGGCGCGCTCCGGGTGGCTCGTTCATCTGGCCATAGATCAAGGCCACCTTGTCGAGAATGCCGGCTTCCTTGAACTCGAGGTACAGATCGTTCCCTTCGCGCGTGCGCTCACCCACGCCGCAGAACACGCTCTTGCCGCCGTGCTCCTTCGCGATGTTGTTGATGAGTTCCTGGATGACGACCGTCTTGCCCACGCCAGCGCCGCCGAAGAGCCCGATCTTTCCACCCTTCACGAACGGGGCGATGAGGTCCACGACCTTGATGCCCGTCTCGAAGATCTCGGTCTTGGGCTCGAGGTTCACGAAGTCCGGCCGCTTGCGATGAATCGGCCAGCGCAGCGTATCGGCCGGGATGTCCGCACCGTTGTCGATCGGCTGGCCGAGCACGTTGAGGATGCGGCCGAGCGGCACGGTGCCGACGGGGACGCTGATCGGGCCGCCCGTGTCGATGACTTCCATGCCGCGGACGACCGCGTCGGTGGAGCTCATGGCGACGGTGCGCACCTGGTTGCGGCCGATGTGCTGCTGCACCTCGACGGTCACATGAATGACCTGGCCGGAATCCGTTGTGGCGTTGATCTCGAGCGCGTTCAGGAGTTCCGGCAGGTGGCCGGATTCGAATGCGACGTCGAGGACCGGTCCGATGACCTGGACGACTTTGCCGACTTGTCTGGTGTCAATTGCAGTGGCCATTTCTACCCTTGGAGAGCAGCAGCGCCGCCGACGATTTCGGCGATCTCCTGCGTGATCTGCGCCTGACGGGCGCGGTTGTACGTACGGCGAAGCACGTTGAGGATGTCGCCGGCGTTGTCGGTTGCGTTCTTCATCGCGGTACGGCGCGCTGACTGCTCGCCCGCCACCGTTTCGACCAGTGCGCGATAGACGGCATTGCGCACGTATGACGGAAGCAGCTCGGTGAGGATTGCTTCCGCATTCGGATAGAGCAGGTAGTCGTGCTGAATGGTCGCGGCGTCCGCCGCGGCCTTTGTCACAGCAGGCGGCGTAACCGGCAGGATGCGCTCCGTTGTCGGCGGGGTGCTGAGCGCCGACACGAACTTGGCATACGTGACGTACACGCCGTCCAGGTCACCGGCGATGTACTCCGCCATGAGCGCATCCACGATCTCCGACGCATTCTCGGCCGTGGGGCGATCGGTGACATCGATGCGCTGTGTCGCGAGTTCGCGTCCGACGTACTTGAAGTAGCCAATGCCCTTCTTGCCGATGACGTGCACCTCCACCTTCGTGCCCGCCTTCTCGATCTCCGCGATCTGGACGCGCGCCGCCTTGATCAGGTTGGCGTTGAATCCGCCGGCGAGTCCGCGATTGCTGGTGAGCACGATGAGCGCGACACGCCGAGGCGTGGCCGGCTGGCGCAGCAGTGGAAAGCGCTCCGCCAGCTCCGGCGAATACAGGCTCGAGATCACGTCGGCGAGCGCGAGCGCGTACGGGCGCGCGGCGACGACGCGGTCCTGGGCCCGC
>JAYVNZ010000006.1:0-49636 GCA_043758185.1 Gemmatimonadaceae bacterium
GCCCTGTTCCTCGTGAGCCCTGTGTGCGCCAGCTACTGCCGGTTCTGCACGCGGCGCCGCAAGGTGGGCGATCCGGAGAAGATCTCGCTCAAGGAGTACGAGTCTGCGTTCCAGTACCTGGCCGAGCACACCGAAATCCGGGACGTCATCCTGTCCGGCGGCGACCCGATGATGCTGAGCGACCAGCGGCTGGAGTACATCTTCCAGCGCCTCCGCGCCATTCCGCACATCGAGATCATCCGCATCGGCAGTCGCATCACGTCCCACCTTCCGGAGCGGGTGACCCCGGAGTTCTGCGAGATGGTGCAGAAGTACCACCCCATCTACATGAACACGCACTTCAACCACCCCAGCGAACTCACCCCAGCGGCCGTGGCGGCTCTGGACCGGCTGAGCCGGGCGGGCATCTCGCTCGGATGCCAGACCGTGTTGCTGAAGGGAGTCAACGACGACCCGCACGTGATGATGAAGCTGATGCACGAGTTGCTCAAGGCTCGCGTGCGACCGTATTACATCTATATGGCCGACCAGGTCGCCGGCGGGGAGCACTTCCGCACCACGGTCCAGAAAGGCCTCGAGATCATCCAGGCGTTGCGTGGATGGACGTCCGGCCTGGCCGTGCCGCAGTTCGTCATCGACGCGCCGGGCGGTGGGGGCAAGGTGCCACTGCTTCCCGAATACGTGGAAGAGATCAACGACGACGAAGTCGTGTTCCGCAACTACGAAGGCAAGCGGTTCACCTACAAGCAGCCCCGGCAGCCAATACCGGAGGTCATGCCTGGTATCGCGGCCACGCATGACGTGGTGCCCATCGAGGCCGGGAAGGCGGCCAAGAAGAAGCGCGTCGCTCGCAACAGGAAAAGCGCCAACGGGTGATGCCGCCTCACGTCAGCGTTCCGCCAGCCGACGCTCCACCTCGCCCAGCGCCTCGGCAGTAATGGGATAGGTGTGCTCGGCAGCGGGATACCGACCGGCACGCACGTCCTCCGCCCAGTGCGCCACTGCGCCGCCGAGATCCGTGCGCGCTGAGGCATACTGGCGGACAAAGCGCGCCTGGCGCCCCTCGCTGAACCCGAGCAGGTCATGATAGACCAGCACCTGCCCGCCAGTCTCGCCGCCCGCCCCGATGCCGATCACCGGGATGCCGACACGCCGCGTGATGATGCCCGTCACCGCAGCCGGCACCGCCTCCACGATGAGCGCTCGACAACCCGCAGCGGCCAGGTCGTCGGCATCCGACACGATGCCCAACGCCTGCTCCGGGTCGCGGCCGCGCGCGCGATAGCCTTCGCGCGTGCGCACGGACTGGGGCAGCAATCCAACATGCCCGAACACCGGGACGCCTGCCGCAATGATGGCGCGCACACGGGGAATCATGTCGCCGCCTCCCTCCAGCTTCACCGCATCACAGCCGGCTTCACGTACGAAACGCAGTGCCGAGCCCACCGCGAGGGAGTCACTCTCCTCGTAGCTGCCGTAGGGCAGGTCGCCGATCACCGGAATGCCCGTCACCGCGCGCCGCACCGCGCGCGTGAGCATGAGCAATTCCTCAATGGTGATCTCGCGCGTTGACGCATGCCCCAGCACCGTCATCGCCGCCGAGTCACCTACGAGGATGACGTCCACGCCGCCGGCCATGGCGATGCGCGCCGACGGATAGTCGTATGCGGTGAGCATCACGATCGGTTGCGTGCGCGCGTAGAGGGCATCCAGCTGATCGAGCACTTCACTCATGGTACGTCCCCGCCGTTGATCAGCACGTTGTCGATCAGTCGCACGCCGCCCACGCGTGCCGCGATCGCAACGAGCGTGGTGTTCGTGAACGATGTCACCGGCAGGAGTGTCGCCGCGTCCACAGCGGCAAAATATTCCGGCGCAATCCCGGCCGCGGCGAGGATGCTCGATCCGGCGCGGAGGGCCGCATCGGCGCTCGTGCCATCACTCGCGGCTGCGCGCTCCACCGCAAAGAGTGCCTCCGAGAGCGTGGCTGCCTGACGTCGCGCCCCGGGATCGAGCAAGGCATTGCGGCTGGACATCGCGAGGCCGTCCGACTCCCGCACCGTGGGGCGGATCTCGATGCGCACGGGCATGTCCAGGTCACGCACGAGACGCTGGATGATCAATGCCTGCTGCGCATCCTTCTGCCCGAAGAACGCCACATCGGGTTGCACCATGTTGAGCAGCTTGGTGACCACGGTGGCCACGCCGCGAAAATGCTGTGTGCCGCGCGCCACACCCTCGAGCGGAGCGGACAGGCCAGCCACCTCCACGGTCGTCGCAAAACCATCGGGATATACCTCGTCCACCGGCGGCGCAAACAGCACCTGCACATCGACGGACTCCAGCAGCTGCGCGTCCCGACGTTCGTCCCGTGGATACCGCTCCAGGTCCGCGGACTCCGTGAATTGCGCGGGATTCACGAACAGGGATGCAACCACGCATTCGCATTCTTCGCGCGCATGCCGCATCAATGCAAGGTGCCCGTCGTGCAGCGCGCCCATGGTCGGCACGAGCGCAATTTGCTCGCCCCGTTCCCTGGCGGCGTGGACCAGCTCACGGAGCGCGCCCACCCGCCGTACGGTGATCACGACGTCACCCCTCGTGGGCCAACGGCAAGCGACCGCGTTTCGGCAACGAGACAATCCCACAGCGCCACCATGTCGGGTGCGGCAGCAGCCACGGCCGCGCGTTGGCGATCCACCGTTTCCTCGTCACGCCGCGCAATCGGGCCCGTGAGCGCATCGCGGCCGCCGAGGGCTGCCCAATGCTCGACTGTTGCGCGCACGAGCGGCACGAGCGCCGCGCGATCAAGGCCGACCTGTGCCGCGAGACGTTCTGCGCTGGCCTCCAGGGTGACCAGATAATTGGACGCCATCGTGGCGGCCGCGTGATAAAGTGCCCGCTGACCCGCGGCGATGACTTTCGGGATCATCTCCAGGCGCGCGGCAAGGGCGAAGGCAACACCGGTCGCCCTGTCGGTGCTGCCCTCGATGACGCAGGTCGCGCCCGAAAAGCGGGCACCGGCACCAACCACGCTGAGCAGCGGATGCATGGCAAACCGCTCGTGCGGGGCGAGCAGCGCGAGGTCGGCAGAGGCGCTCACATGTCCAATGAGCGCACCGGCGGCGATGGCTGCGCTGGCCCTCGCAATCTCTCGGTCCGGCACGCAGAGCATCACAACGGCCGCGCCGGCTGCATCCGCGCCCCGGGCCAACGGCCCCCGCACGGCGACGCCAGCGGCACGCAACGCCGAGCACAGTGCCCTGCCCATCCGTCCATCACCGACAATGTCACACCAGCCAGGCGGCAGGTCGCCCACGGGTGTCGTCGCACCGCCGTCGTCTGGCAGTATCATCATCGAGCCGATTGACTGGGGTGAGCACACCGTCGCGTAAGCCGAAATGTAGCGGTACACGGGTGCGGTCGCCCCACCATGCGGCGATCGGCAGTGCCTCAGTGCGTGCCCACCTCCGACTGCGTGCGTGCAGCCTCGGCAACCACGCGCTGTGCCGCTTCAGTCGGCATTTCTTCATACCCGCGGAAGTGGCGGTGAAAGCTCGCACGACCATGCGTCATCGATTGCAGCGCACTGGCATAGAGGTGCAATTCGGATTGCGGCACAACGGCGCGCACACGCGTCCCCTGGACGTCGTCCTGCGCCTCGGTTCCAAGGATGTGGCCTCGTCGCGCGGACAGGTCACCGAGCACATCGCCCAGCGAGGATTCTGGTGTGAGGATCTCCACTTCATCCAGCGGTTCCAGCAGCACGGGCTTGCACCGCGGCGCCACCGACTTGAACGCCTGGATACCAGCCATCTTGAACGACATCTCGTTCGAATCCACGGTGTGGTACGAGCCGTCGAACAGCTCCACCCGGAAGTCCACGAGGGGAAATCCCGCGAGCACGCCACGCTCCGCCGCCTCGTTGATGCCGCGCTCCACTGCGGGAATGAACTTGCTCGGAATCGCACCGCCCACGATGCGATCGTCAAACTGGATGCCGTCGCCACGCGGCGTGGGCATGATCCGCACCCAGCAGTCACCGAACTGTCCGCGCCCGCCCGACTGCTTCTTGTGCTTGCCCTGTCCTTCCGCGCGCATCCGGATCGTTTCGCGATACGCGATGCGAGGCTTGGACAACTCGGCCGTCACGCCGAATTTGCGCTTCAACTTTGCCAGCGCCACCTCGAGATGCCGCTCGCCCATCCCGGACACCAGCGTCTCATGTGTCTCCGCGTTCCAGTGCGTCTCGAACGTGGGATCCTCATCGTGCAGCCGGTGCAGCCCGAGCTGCAACTTTTCCTCCTCCGTACGATTGACCGGATGGATCGCGAGTTCCACGAGTGGTTCTGGAAAGGCAATCTGTGGCAGGCGTACGGGATGTGCGCGCGTGGACAGCGTGTCGTTCGTGTGGGTATTCCGCAGCTTTGCCACGCAGCCGATGTCGCCGGCGTGCAATCGTGCCACCTCGAGGCGGTCGCGCCCCTGTGTCACGGCCAGGTGATTGAGCTTCTCCGGGGCGTCACGCGTGACGTTGTACAGCTCGTCGCCGCTCCTCACGGAACCGGACAGCACGCGAAAGAGGCTCACGTCTCCCACGTGCGGCTCACTCTGCGTCTTGAAGACGAGTGCGGAAAACGGCGCATCGTCATTCGCGTGGATCTCCACCGTGCGGTCTCCCTCGGCGCCGGTGAAAGCGTGCAATTCCTCCATCTCCCAGGCGTTGGGCATCAGCTCGACGATGGTTGTCAGCACAGCCCGGGTGCCATAGTTGAGCGTTGACGATGCGCAGAAGAGCGGAAACAGGTCGCCTCGCTTCATCGCGTCCTTCATGGCTGCGATCGCCTCGTCGCGAGAGATCTCTTCGCCGTTGAGGTACCGCTCGAGCAGCGTGTCATCGGTGGCGGCAATGGTCTCGATCAGCTCCGCGTAGTAGCGGTCGAACTGGGGCTGCACCTCGGGCGGCACGTCAGTCTCCTCGTACGCGCCGCTCCGGGCTCCTCGTGCATAGACGTGCGCCTTCCTGTCGAACAGGTTCACCACCCCGTGGAAGTCCGCGCCCTCTCCCACGGGGACCTCCACCGGAATGACCTTCGGCGTAAGCCGCTGGCGAATCTGCTGGTAGATCGCGTCGAAGTCGGCGTGCTCCTTGTCCATCATGGTGACGATGAACATCACCGGATGCCGACGCGCCACTGCCTCGCGGAACATGCGCTCCGTTCCCACCTCCACGCCGGACGTTGCCCCAATCACGCAGAGCGCGCCGTCGGCAGCCGCGAGCCCCGCCAGCGCATCGCCCTGAAAGTCCAGGAACCCCGGCGTATCGAGGAGGTTGATCTTGTTCTCCATCCACTCGGCGTATGCGCAGCCAAGGTTTATGGAGTAGGCGCGCTCCAGCTCCTCGGGCGCCGTGTCGGTGAGCGCGGTGCCATCGGCAACGCTGCCATGCCGCTTACTCGTGCCGGACACGAAGGCCAGCGCATCGACCAGGCTGGTCTTGCCGCTGCCTCCGTGTCCAACCACCGCGATGTTGCGGATTTCGGATCCCTGATACTCTCGCATTCGTGAACCTCGCTCTGCCAGGAGAGGATACCGATGCGTGGGAGGATGTCTGGCGTCACGCGACCCGCGTCGTCGACGGCGTGATCGTCGGTGAACACGCGCTCGTCCCCCTTTGGCCGGGGCGGCGGTCTGCGGATGAAGGACGTCGGCATGTCGGTCCCACCTTTCTTGCGGACGTGCAAAGAGATGGAGAGGGCACCGCGACGTGTCAAGCAGGCACGCCCGCTCGCGACAAATGGTGGCAGGATCCGAGCGCTCCCATCCGGGCACAAAAGGGAAACGGCCCGCGCACCATGTGCGCGGGCCGTCCCGGAAACCATATCTCTGACGTTGAACGGATCGTTTCAGTCCCCCTCATTATCGAAGGCCAATCCATCCGCCTCGCGAAGCCGGTCCAGCAGCGACTCGAGTGGAGCGAACACCGGGGCAGCCAGGACAAATACGGGGCCGAGCGACACCGTGATGGCCCGGCGTGCCCCTTCCGGCCAGTCCGGCATGGAGAGTCCCGCCACCAGCCTGCTGATGAGCTGACCGCACTCGCCCAGCAACAGCGCGGCCGTCCCGTTCAGGATGTCAAGCGAGATTTCCAGGTCGTGCGACACAAGTTGACCCGTGCCTACGTCTCGCCACGCGGCGTCGCCGATGGCACCACGTTCCGCCCACACGCCGAGGTGGCGAATGGCGTCCAGATTATCGTGCCCTTCACCCGTACGGTGCGACTCGACCGCCGCCGCAAGCGCCAGCGCGAGCGACTCGGCGTTCGGCACGCCGTACAGGGTCACGATATCACGCACCGGTCGCTCTGACGAGGTCGACGACGGCAACGTGTTCACATGCGCGAGCACCGGTGAATGATCGGGGCTCTCCTCGAGCATCACGAGGACATCCATACCCCCCCCTGAAAAAGTCCTGCGTCAACGTACGTCCATCTCCACGACGACCATGAGGATCCTGATGTTTCACCGGCATGAGCCGCATCAGGATCGATCACGATGGATCCACCAACATTCCGCTCCGAGCGTCACGACTGCGCGACGCCCAGGTCCCGGCTGTGGAACGATGCGAACGTCTAGTCCGCGAGCTCGGGCGAGGCGGTCACGGTGGGCAAAAGGGCATATCGCATACCTGCCGCGATGGCCAATGCCCCTCCTCCGTAAAGCACCCGCAGTTCGCCCAGTGTGAGAAGTGCGGCGAGGCCGCCTGGGCTCCGGGCAACGATGTGGACGTGCGCGAGGTAGCCGAGCAGCATGACCGCGCCTGTCGCCACCGTGCGAAAAATGGTTCGACGTGTCGATGAGAGTTCAGCGATGGCGAACCCCGCCAGCGCGCTCAGTGCAAGCACCACCGCACACCCCACCACCGTCACATCGAACTGAAATCCCCAGACATCATCTGCACGGGCCCCGAGAACGACATGCGCGGCGGCGTTCAGGGCGCGCCATGCCGTGCCGGATCGCCGTCCAATTCCAAGCAGGATGCCGAGCGAGGAGGCGGCTCCAAGCCCGGTGGCTCCCAGAACCATGGGGAGCCGGCGCTGCGGCAAGGGTCGCGAGAGAGCACTGAGCAGCGGATTATCGGTCACGCGCGCAATGAGTGACGCCGGCAGCCGAAATGGAAGGGGCTCAATGCAAACGCGCCCGCCATGAAGGCGGGCGCGTTGGCAAGGAGGAGAAACGACTGCGGCTGCTAGAGGGGCGCCGGATAACAGCCGCTCTCGACGGCCGGATCGCAGGAGCGGCCCGAGGACGCGATGAAGCCCGTGAAGTGCTTGATCCGGCGCATTGCGATGCCGCTGTTCGCGTCGACGTACGTGCGGAGCGTTGCATCACCAGCGGCGTCATTCACGCCGCTCGCGCCAATCGCAGGCGTCCACAGAATCGAGTACTTCGACAAGTCCGTGGCGCCGATAGCGCTCGGCGTATACATGTAGATGTACACCCACTCCCTGGAGTCACTCGACGGAACGAACCGCAGCGAAGGGGAAAAATCCACCCACGTGCCCAGCTTCGCCGTGCGAATCGTCGCATGAATCCGCAGCGCGCCCTTCAACGCAACGCAGGGTGCGTCCCATGTGCCCGGACCATAACTGCTTACCGAGGGATCGCAAATGCTGCGCGCCGGAAAGACAACCGCGTGGTTGCCAAGAAGGAACACGCCGCCGTTGGGTGTGACGGTGAAATCGACGTCGTCTGCGTCCAGGCCGCCCTTGCTGAGCTGCGGGGCGACGGCCGGTGCGAGCGCCATGGACGCTGGAGCCGATGAGCTACCCAGCGGAGCCGAAACGGTTTCCTGGCAACCCGCAGCAGCCATCATCGTGACCAGCGTGCTCACGGTCTTCCAATTGAAACTACGCATCGAATTTTTACGGGACGAGGCAGGTGCAGGTACGCTGATCGCCTACATCGGAGGCCAGCCGCAAACCATACAGGAGTCGTTGGCGGACGCACATCTGCCGCCCCGCGTGTCCCGCTGGTAGGTGGAGTATAGCTGTTAAATCCAATCGGTCAATAGGGGATTAACCGTCAAGTAACAGTACATCGAACCGTTTCCTCATTTTTGGGGTGCTGAGCACCTCTCTATGGAGGGCATACTTGTCTACAGCGGACTGAACCATTTGGGGGGCATGGGGCCGCAACGCCAGTCCAAATTCTGCTATCAGCCACGCCGCCCCGGAAATGTCGGTGTCGTGGGCTGCATTGATTGCGAACTCCAGGAGGGCGATGGCCTCATCGAGCTTCCCGTCGCGTATCAGTAGATGCAGCCTGAGGGCGAATATCAGTTCGCTGCCGGGGAACCATTCCCCCAGGCCCTCACTCAGGGTCACGCCCTTGTCCAGGGCAGCCCGGGCGCCTGCAATGTCGTCGAGCTCGAACTGGCAGAGCCCGAACCCGCCATAGGCACACGCCTGCAGGGGGACCTGGTCGATACGCTCCGCAAGGTCGACCACCAGTGAATAGGTGTCCGCCGCTTCACGCGGTAGATCGTGCTCCCGCTGCAAGTCGGCCAGGTTGTACGTCGCGTACAACTGCTCCTCGCTGTTCTGCACCATCGACATGAGCCGGAGGGCCTCGGAGAACGCGCGAAGTGCACCCTCATAGTTGCCGATGCGGCCAGCGAGGACGCCGAGATTCAGCTCCGCTCGTCCCCACGACTCGATGATGCCGGCAGTCCTTGCCTGCTCTACGGCTATCGTCAGGACGCGCCACGCCTCGTCGGAGTTGTTGTAGTACATCTCGAGCACGCCGATGTTGTTCAGCCCCCTCACGCGCCGGAACGCGTCGCCGAGTGACGTTGCAATGTCGAGGGCATGTGCGAACAACTCGCGGGCGCGCGTGGGGTTCTCGAACTGGATGGTCACGGCCAATCGGTTGCAGGCATCCGCCAGCAGAAGCACGTCGTCACCCTGTTCCGCGATGGCCACCGCTTCTTCCGCCGTCCGTTGCGCCGCGCCAAGGTCGCCGAGGCGCCAATGCATCTGGGCGATGTGGAGCAGCACGGCGCCGCGTTCCATGTGCTGGCCAGCCGCGCTGGCCTCGGACTCCAGCGCAAGAAGTTCCGTGAGCGTCTCCTGCGCCGCCAGGCCACGCTTCATGCGCACCACTGCGCGCGTTCGCTTGAGGCCGAGTGCCTGCACCTTGTCACCCTGCGTGGCGTACCACGCCAGGGCCTGGTCGCATAGCGCCTCTGCATCCTCGTACCGGCCGTCCACTTCCGCGAGGGACGCCATGCGCACTCGCACCTGCGCAAGCGCTGCGTCGTCGGGCGCATTTCTCTCTGCAGCGGCAAGCAGGCTGGCGACCGCGCCAGTCTCGTGCAGGGCAAGGGCAGCCTCCGCCGCGCGGAGGGCGTGCGTATGGGCTTCCCGGCGCAGGTTCGCGAGTTCGAAGTGGCGCGCAATCTCTGCCGACGACTGTTGCTGCTGCGCGACAAGCGCATGGGCGATGCGGCTATGGAGTTCCACTCGTCGCGCCGGCAACAGTTGCGCTCGCGCCACGCGAGCAATCTCGTCATGCGCTACGACGTACCCTGCGCGCTCACGATCGAACGTCGGCATGAGCAGCCCTCGCTTCAGCAGGTGCTCGAGACCCTGACGCCCGTCCGGCGCCGCGGTGGCGCTCTGGAACAGGAAGGACTCCTCGCACTCCCGCCCAATGGCCGCTGCCGCTTCCAGCACCTCGCGAGCCGGCGAGGGCAGCCGTGCAAGCCGGCGTGCCAGGAGTTCGTCAAGATTCGTGGGGCTCGGCAGCTCGCTCACTGGACTCCACTGCCACTCGCCGTCGTGCGCCGCCAGATGGCCACTTTCCTCCAGGTCGCGCAGGAGGTGCGTGAGCACGAGAGGGTTCCCTTCCGAATGCCTGTACGCATAGGCCAGGAGATCGCGACCGAGGTCGCCCGTCCCCAGCGCTGCCTCGAGCCAGCGTTTCGCGTCATCCCGCGTGAGGTGCGTCAGCAGGATCTCCGAATACCGGGCGCGCGTGGCCAGCCGGCTCCATCGATCCGGTGACTCGTCAACCGATTCCGTCTGGAAGGTGAGCGCAAGCACAATACGCTCGCTCTCGAGCTGCGTGGCCAGGTACTCCAGCGCATCCCAGGAGGCCGCATCGGCCCACTGCAGGTTCTCCAGCAGCAGGACGAGCGGACGCTGTTGCGCGGCAAGGCGGAGAAAGTCTCCAAGCTCCTCGAGGAGCAGCGTCTTGCTGCCACCGCGCGCGGGATCGCCTGTCGCGCGCTCCAGCGTGGGATCAAGCGCCGGCAGCTCGCGCCACAGGCGCGTGCTCTTCACCGGCAAGCGGCGCACGGCGCGAAGCACCTCGCTCCAGAGGGTATAGGGCGCGGCGAATTGCTGCTCGCGGCACGTGGCCGATACGAGGGATCCGCCGCGGAGCCGCACTTCGGGCGCGAGGGTGCGCACCAGTGCGCTCTTGCCGACGCCGCGCGCTCCAATGATCGCTACAACGCGCCCTTCACCTCGCACCATGTCGTCCAGGTGGTCCGTCAGCTGCGCCAGCGGCTCCGTGCGACCCACGAACCGGCTGAGATCCAGGTCATCGCTGCGGTGGGTGAACGCCTGCGCCGTTCCATCGACGCCTGCTGACAACCGCGCGTGACGAGCCGCAACCAGCAGTGCAGCAAAGGTGGTCCCATGCTCTGGTGAGGTGGCGATGCCCAGCGAAAGGGTGACGCGGTAGGTGCTGCCGACACCGCCGAGGGTGAACACGTGCGACCGCACGGCGGCGAGGAGACGATCCGTTACGGCGCGCGCAGACTGCGCAGACCCGTCGAGGAGCAGGATGAGCCCGTCCTCGACGCTCGCGACGGCGTCCACGCCGCGAAGGTTCCGCCGCACGAATACGGCGAGCTCGCGCAGGAGGGCGGACGCGCGGATGTCGCCGACGTCGCGACGGACGGCATCGATGCCTTCCACGAGGGAGGAGCACACCACGACACGCCCCGCTGCGGCCGCAGTGCCGGCCAGGATGGCCAGCTCTTCGAGCGAAACCTGTCGTGCGAAATCGTCGGCGGAGATAATCGGGCTGGTCAACGGCGGAGACGGTTGGCGGCGGCGCCACGCATCCGGAATGGGAGCGGCGCTTCGTCGCGCTTCGTACCGTAGGCCTTGGCCCACCCACTCCGCAAGACGCCGCGCCAACTTCGTGCCGCCGCCGCCTTAACCATCGTGCGGGTTTACCGTCTACCTGGCTGAACACCACTCGAGGATGCAGCAGCATGCCCATCCCGCACCGCAACCAGGTCCCGACCCTCCTCCTCGCCATCGCGGCCGGGTGCTCGTCCACCGCGACACGCGCCGCGCCGTCAGGAAAGATGCCAGACCCCCTGGTGGTGGTATCACCCTCGGAACCGCGCGAGCAGACGGCCGATCAGCAGGTGCAGCAGGTCCTGAATCGCCTGGCGTTCGGGCCGCGGCCCGGAGACGTCGCCCAGGTCCGCGCGATGGGGGTGGACCAGTGGATGGCCCGTCAACTTGCCCCTGATCGCATTGACGATGGCGTAGCGGATCGAATCATGGCCTCGTATGCAATCCTCGCGCGGCCGACGTCCGAGCTCGTGGCCATGTACGACACGGGTCAACTCGCCATCCGCCAGCGGCAGAAGCAGCTGGCACGACAGGGCGATA
The DNA here is from genome assembly GCA_043758185.1 of Gemmatimonadaceae bacterium. Lineage (GTDB taxonomy): Bacteria > Gemmatimonadota > Gemmatimonadetes > Gemmatimonadales > Gemmatimonadaceae > AG11. The sequence continues at coordinate 11,699 of JAYVNZ010000006.1, forward strand.
GCAGCGACAAGAAGGACATGCGCGCGGAAATCCTGAAGTCCAACCCGCAACTGCGCGAACAGCTGCGACAGAACCAGCGGATGCTTGGCGACCTGCAGTCCGCCAGGCTGGCGCGTGCCGTGACGAGCAACCGGCAGCTGGCAGAGGTCATGACCGACTTCTGGGAAAACCACTTCAACGTGTACGCCGGCAAAGGTCTGGATCGCATTTTTCTGCCAGCGTACGACCGCGACGTGATCCGCCCACACGCGCTGGGCCACTTTCGCGACCTGCTTGGCGCCGTCGCAATGAGTCCAGCCATGATGTTCTATCTGGATCAATGGCAGAGCGCCGCGGATTCGATGCACCTTACACTGGCTGTGCGTGGCCGACGGATATTGCCAGCGACACGCGGAAAGCGCGGTCTGAATGAGAACTACGCGCGCGAATTGATGGAACTGCACACGCTGGGCGTTGATGGCGGATATACCCAGCAGGACATCGTCGAGGTGGCCCGGGCATTGACCGGATGGACCATGAACCCCCGCCTCTCGGCGGAGTTCGTCTTTCGCCCGGAGATGCACGATGCGGGGCAGAAGGTGGTGCTGGGGCACGTGCTGCCAGCGGGCCGCGGCATCGCGGACGGCGAGGCGGTGCTCGACATCGTGGCGCGTCATCCTGCCACAGCGCATTTCATTGCGCGCAAGCTGGCGACACGATTCGTGAGCGATACTCCTTCCATTGCGCTGGTTGACCGCGCCGCAGAGACCTTTCTCCGCACCGATGGCGACATTCGCGAGGTGGTGCGGACAATCGTCACGAGTCCCGAATTCTTCAGCCGGGCTGCGTACCGCAGCAAGGTGAAGAGTCCGTTCGAGCTTGTTGCGTCGGCGCTGCGTGCGATGGGGGCCCAGCCGGATACCTCCATGCGATCCGCCCAGATCGTCGGCTTTCTCGGCGCGCCGATGTTCGGGCACCAGGCGCCGAATGGCTGGCCCGAGACGGGCGCGTCGTGGATGAACAGCGGCGCCATCCTCAACCGCATCAACTTCGGCCTCGCCCTCGCCGGCGATCACTTTCCGGGAGCGACATTGGCGCAATGGAGCGAGACGGAACGGCTGCAGAGCGAACCGCGCGATCAGCAGGTCGACGCCGTGATCCTCGCGTTCCTCGGTGGCCCGGCATCGCCCGATACGCGGGCCATCCTGTCCGGCGGGGAAAACCCGCTGGTGGCGAAACTCGCCGCCACGCAAGTGTCGGACAGCACCATGGGAGCAGTCATGCCAGGAACGGCGTCCGCTCCAATGGGTGGCGGTGACGCTTCGATGCGGTGGGACATCGGCCCGGCAAGGAACGGTGGCCGTCGCCCCGCGATTGCCCGGACGATGGGAAGCCAGGTGCAATTGCATGGACTCGCGCAGGTCGTGGGGTTGGCGATTGGCGCACCCGAATTCCAGCGTCGCTGACGCTTCATCAAGGAGAAGGAGCAGCACATGGACCGCAGAGTCTTCATGAAGTCGGGCGCGATGGCCATGGTGACCATGGGCCTGAGCCCGAGTTTCCTCCGCCGCACAGCGTATGGTGCGGACCTGGCGAGTGGTGCCGCACTCCGGGGCGCCTCGCGTGGCAAGACGTTGATCTGCCTGTTCCAGCGCGGAGCGGCGGACGCGCTGAATGTCGTGGTGCCGCATGGCGAGGCGGCGTACTATCGCCTCCGTCCCAACATTGCCATTCCGCGACCCTCGACGACCACTGGTGCGGCCGGGGCGATCGACCTCGATGGATTCTTCGGGCTGCATCCGTCGCTGGCGCCGATGAAGCCGTTGTGGGACCAGGGAATCCTTGCCCCGGTTCACGCGGTGGGTAGTCCGAGCGCGACGCGGTCGCACTTCGATGCGCAGGACTACATGGAATCGGGTACGCCAGACAACAAGGGAACGCGTGATGGCTGGCTGAACCGGTACCTGGCGGTCAAGGGCACCTGCGAGGCCGGTTGCGCCCAGCATGCGAAGGAATCGCCGTTCCGCGCCGTTGCGATGACGCAGCAGACGCCCCGCATGCTGGAGGGGCCTGCACCGACCATTGCGATGAACTCGCTCGACGAGTTCAGCGTGCGCGCAGCCGGACCCGCGGCCGACCGCCTCGAGGCCCTGTATCGCACCGGCACCGCCGACGTGGTGCATGCCGCCGGGGGCGAGATGTTCGAAGCCGTGAAGATCCTGAAGGCAGCCAATCCGCAGAAGTACACACCGCAGAACAACGCGAGCTACCCGGCATCACAGTTCGGGGTGCGACTCAGGCAGATCGCGCAGCTCATCAAGTCCGATGTGGGCCTCGAGGTTGCCTTTGCGGATGTGGGCGGATGGGACACCCACGTGAACCAGGGTGCGTCCACTGGGCAACTGGCCGGTCGCCTGGACGACTTCGCGCGCTCCATCGCCGCACTCGTTGCCGACCTCGGCGACCGTATGGCCGACGTGACGATCATGACGATGTCGGAGTTCGGGCGCACCGTTCGCGAGAACGGCAATGGCGGAACGGATCATGGGCACGCCAGTGCCTTGTTCGTGATTGGCGGAGACGTGAAGGGCAGGAAGGTCTACGGCAAGTGGCCTGGCCTGGAGCCCGAACAACTATATGAAGGCCGCGACCTGGCACTGACCACGGACTTCCGGTCCGTGTTCTCCGAGGTCGCGGCGAAGCACCTCGGCGCAATGAAGCTCGAGACGGTGTTTCCGGGGTTCGACGGAAGCGGGGAAATTGGTATCCTGTGACCAAGGCGCACCGCTCGTGTTGGAGCGGTGTGCGTGGCGCGGTCAGAAGCGGAAGATCTTCCGCAACACCTTCCCGATTCCATCCACACCTTTGCGTATGGGTTCGGGTACCGGGAACGACTGCGGCTCATCGAACACGGGATCGCTTATTGGTTCCGTGTGGATGTTGCAGACCTCCATGGGTTCTGTGCCCGGCTTGAAGAACTCGCGTTTGCGTTCCGGACACCACTGGCCAGCCAGCATGCCGTTGATGGGATCGATCAGGCGCATGATCATGCCTGGTGGCGGAGCCCATGCGTCGGAGGAGACCGGCGGCTCGCGCCACCCATTCAAATAGAAGTCGGCCCATGCCGGCGCGGCGAGATGTCCGCCGGACGCGTGCGGCGCGATGGGTCGCGGCGTGTCGTACCCGAACCACACGCCAGCTACCAGAGTCGGCGTATAGCCCACGAACCAGACGTCGGTGGCGTTGTTCGTCGTTCCCGTCTTTCCCGCAACGGGGCCCTTGACGCCCATGTCGCGAATGGTCTTCGCGGTACCGCCATCAACGACGCCACGTAGCATGGAGGTGATCTGGTACGCCTCGCGCGCATCCATCACGGTGTCTCCCGCTGCGATCTCGGCGCTCCAGAGCAGCGTTCCGTCGGCGGCCTCGATGCGACGTACCAACCGGGGATGGACCTTGATGCCGCCGTTGGCGAAGGGAGCATACGCTGCCACGAGTTCCAGTGGCGTGACTTCGATGGCACCGAGGGCCATGGCCGGATAGTTGGGCAATGGGCTGGAGATGCCATTGCGGCGCGCTGCGAGAATCACGTTCGGAATGCCAACCGTCTGGCTCACGCGAACGGCTGACGCATTGGACGAGACGGCGAGGGCCTTTGCGAACGTGATGGTGCCCAGGTAGCTATCGTCGTAGTTGGAGGGCCGCCACACGCTGCGACCCTGCGTCACCTCCACCGGTTCATCATCGACGAGCGTGGCGGGGGTCATACCCGCCTTCAATGCTGCCGCGTAGACGAAGGGCTTGAAGGCGGAGCCAGGCTGGCGCCGTGCGTTGAACGCGCGATTGAATCCACGCTTGCTGCGCCGCCCACCCACAAGCGCACGGATGTCACCCGACCGCGGATCGAGCGCGATGAGCGCGCCCTGTGCGGCCTCCTTCACGCGGCTGCCAGCGTACTGCGTTTCGCGGGTGACCAGGGTGGTCTGGCGCAGCACGGCGCGATCCGCGGCGCGTTGGGCGGTCAGGTCGAGCGTGGTGTAGACGGTGACGTCACCGTCCTTGAGCGCATCGGGACGGATGGAATCGATGAGCGCACGGATCGCGTCGAGCGCCAGGGGTTCGTTGCCGGTGTCCGGGCGCCATTCATCTTCAGCGATCCGCAGCGGTGCGCTCTCGTCGCGCTGAGCCTGGGCCGCGGAGATATAGCCATTCTCCGACATCAGCGAGAGCACGAGGTTGCGGCGCCGGAGCGCGCGTTCAGGATGATCGCGCGGCGTGTATGCGCTTGGTCCCTTGGGAAGTGCGGCCAGCATGGCGCCCTCGCTCACGGTGAGCTTGTCGACGCTCTTGCCAAAGAGGTCGCGGCTCGCCGCCTCGACGCCGTACATGCCATTGCCCAGGTAGATGAGGTTGAGGTAGAGCTCGAGGATCTGGTCTTTCGTGAGCTCGCTCTCGATGAGCCGAGTGAGACGGAGTTCGATGACCTTGCGGCGCAGGGTCCGTCCGTAGCGCTTGTTGACCAGGAAGGAATTGCGCGCAACCTGCATGGTGATGGTGCTGAACCCTTCGCGCACGCCCAGGTGGCGCACGTTGGCCAGGGTTGCGCGGAACACGCCGCGCCAATCGAGCCCGTTGTGCTGATAGAAGCGCCGGTCTTCCGTAGAGAGGAACGCTTCGCGCACGTGCAGCGGGATGGCGTCGAGTGGCACGTTGACTCGGCGAACGAGCGCGACGCGTCCCAGGAAGTTGTCGCTGCGATCCACGATGCGGCCCCCTTCGCCCGGGCGGAAGCCACGGATGCCGCTGCGGGTGGGGCATCCTTCGAATCCACAGGTGCCGAGCCACGCGTCGAATGCGAGCAGGCCGAGGCAGAGAATGGCGAGGGCGCCGATGGAGCGCCACCGGCGCCGGAGCCATCGCGAAGCAGGCTCGTCGTTTGGGCGAAGCCGGTCACGGAAGCGCGCCAGTCGCGAGCGGAGTTGCAGAGAGGGCACCGTGTTGTGGGGATGGTAGGTTCAATCCAGTGGTACGGCAGGTGCGAAGCAGGAATCCAGCCGTGACCGCTGGTTTCTCATTCCTATTGACCCCGAAGGCCCGAAATGGATCGCCGACTGCTCGCTGTCTCAATGCTGTTCGCCGCTGTTGCCTGCTCGAAGGGTGATGCGGCTCGTCCATCACCCTCTGGCTCAACGCGTGATTCCGCGGGTGGCTCCGTTGCGATTGTGCCGGTGGCGGCCGTGCCGGGAAGCGAGGGCACGCCATCGGCCCCAGCGTCCGCCGCGGCCAACCTGCAAGGGCGGATTCCGGTGCTCGAGTACCACGTGATTGGGGGCGAGAAGAATACCTTGTATACGCGCACGGCCGCGAGCTATCGCGCCGATCTGGAGGAAGCGTACAAGCGTGGTTTTCGTCCGATCACGATTGCGCAGATGCTGGACAAGGACTTTCGCGACGTGCCCGCAGGAATGTCGCCGGTGGTGTTCGTGTTCGACGACGCGTCGGACTCGCAGTTCCGGTATCTCGAGCAGAACGGCAAGCTCGAGATCGATCCCACGAGTGCCGTGGGCATCTGGCAGGACTTTGCGAAGTCGCATGCCGGCTGGAAGAATCGCGGCGTGTTCTGCATGCTGAACGGCGGTGCGGCTGGCCACAACTTCTTTGGTGATGGCCCGAAGTACGGCGGACAGAAGAAGGAGTGGCGGTTCCAGAAGGTGAAGTGGCTGGCGGACCAGGGGTTCGAGCTGTGCGATCACACGCTGTGGCATGCGATGCTGAACAAGTATCCGGATGCAGTGGTGCAGGAGCAGATCGCGCGCAACCAGATGGGCATCGACAGTGCGGTGCCGGGCTACAAGATTCGCACGCTTGCGTTGCCGTATGGATTGTGGCCGAAGAACCGTCCGCTGGCGTGGCAGGGCAGCTGGACCGATCCGAAGACCAAGGTGGTGCACAACTACAAGTTCGACGCGGTGCTGGAGGTGGCTGGGGGGCCGGCGTTGAGTCCCTACGATGGGAAGTTCAACCCGAAGAGTATCAACAGGATCGAGGCGATTGGCGATGACATTCGTCGTCAGCTTTCGCGACTGGATTCGACGAAGACGCGGTTTGTGGCGAAATAAACAACGTTGCATGATCAGTTGTCTAAAGCGCCGCACAACGCGAGAGTTGTGCGGCGTTTTGCGAATCATGCCGTGATGCGTGTGACGCGGCTCACTGCATTTGCATGCGGCGCCCGCTCGTAAAATGTTGATAACGTCACAAAACCCCGGTGTTTCTGTCGCAAAAACCCCCTTGCTACAATGCGCACGTGTATCAATCCTTCTAAACATCAATTTGCAGTCTCACGTGCCGAAACTGCGCGACGGAGAATACTGGTGTCTGATTCATTGGAACGTGTGCGCCACCTGCCGTTCTTCACTGAGCTTGCATCGCTCGAGGAGGATGATCCCTCGTGGCGTGTAGTGAGTGCGGGCCTGGTGTTGCTTCGCCTCGTGGATGCGTGGATCGAGGATGGCGCTGCTGTGGTCGCCGCTGATGGATGGGGTGTGCGCTCGGTGGAGGCGTGCCTCGAGGAGATGCCGGCGGGCATGCCTGCGCGCGCAATTCTCAGGAGTATGCTCACCACGCTCGTTGCGGCGCGGAATGGCGACATGCATACGGTGGCGCCTCGCCTGATGGCCTACGCACGCACTCTCGACCTCGATGCGAAGTGGGCGCTGGCGGCAGACGTGTATGACACGGTGCTCGCGCATGTACATCCGGATGAGGAGAGCGAGGTGGTCGTCACAGCGCTGCTACGTCGGGGGCATTGCGTGCGCGAGCTTGGCGACCTGGCGGGCGCAACGGAGTCATTCAACACGGCAGCAGAGCTGGCACATCGCAGCGGCGACATGATCGGAACGCTTCGTGCGCGGATTGGCGAAGCGAGGATCGTGGTGGCGCGGGGAAATCTGCCCGCCGCCGATGTCATCCTCGAAGAGACCGCGCTCCGCGCCACCGAACACCAGCTTCTGGAAGTGCGTTCGATGGCGACGCATGATCGTGCGTCAATCGCGTACACGCGCGGGCAATACGACCGCGCGATCCGCTTCGCCTATGAGGCGTTGCACGACAGTGTGAATGAGATAGAGCGGGATCGTATCCTTGGCGCTCTCGCGGCTTCATTTTCCATGCTCGGCGTGAAATCGGCCGCGCGCGACGCGCACCTCATCCTCGCGGCGACGGCCCGCGACCAGTTTCAACGCTGGGCCGCGACGATCAACTTGATGGAGTTGGCAGCGGAGGATGTCGTCGAGGTGCAGTTCGGGCGGTATCGCAAGGAACTGGAAGCGGCGGACCTGCCACCATTCCTGCGCACGCAGTTTGAACTGCACGTAGGCAGAGGGTTTCAGCTCTTTGGCCGTTTCGGCGAAGCACAGGCGTGGCTCAACCGCGCCCTCGGAAGCGCGACGTCACATTCCTTCAACCAGTTGATATTCGCCACCGAGACGGCCCTCGCGCAGAACGCAGCCCCACGCCAGCCCAGGGTACTGACGACTGCGTTCGACATTCCCCGTGACGTGAGGCTCATCGCCACGGAGTTGAGGGAAATGCGGAGGCTGACCGAAGCGATCTAACGCCGAGCCTCCAGATCCACGGTATCAGCCGCTGGACGCGACCACAACACCATCATTCCGCGGCGCTGTCGGGGAGGTACCGCAGGCAGTCACAGCCAGCGAGGCAATCGCGACAACAATGAGGGAGATCTGGCGACGGGACATGATGCACTCCGAGGTGAGATGAACAGGGTCGTGCGACTTCACCCTTGAAGGCTAGGGTCGCGGAGAGTTGGGTAAACCCGCATTTTGTGACAGGAAACCGGGTTTTTGTGCCAATTCCTTCCGCCGGCTCAACTTGCACGTCGTCGCATTCCTTCCTCGTAACCTGCTCGCCCATCTTCGCGTGGTGCTGGGGGATGTGCATTCCCTCGGTGTAGCGACGGGTCCGGCAGAAATGCATTCTCTGTTGCGTAGCGAGACTGTCGACCTGATCATTGTGGATCCGGCTCAGCAGGATGGGCAGTACGCGGAGGATGTCGAATCGATCATCGCGAGTCATCCCACGCTGCCGGTGATCGTGTACACCGCGCTGGCTCCGAACGCGATGCGGATGGTGGTGCAACTTGCGCGGCTCGGTGTGCACAACGTGGTATTGAACCGGTTCGACGATGAACCGCGGCGCTTTCTGGAACTGATCGAACGGGTCCCGGCGCATCCACTGGCCGAGTTGATGTTGCAGGAACTGGCGACGCCACTCCGGCTGTTGCCAGTGGTTGTGGCCCGTGCCATCGAGCAGTTGTTCCGCTCACCGGCCCGGGTGAAGAACAGCCAGGAGCTGGCACGGTTGGCGGGCATGGCGTCCCGATCGCTCTACCGGCACATGCTGCCAGCAGGGCTCCAGCCGCGTCACCTCATTGTCTGCGCTCGGCTCTTACGTGCCTACACGCTGCTGCGCGCGCCAGGCAGCAGGTTGAAGGAAATCAGCAGCAAGCTTGGCTACGCCGACCCGGATACGCTGAGCAAACTTGTAACGGAATGGACTGGACTCGCGCCAAAGGATATCCGGACCGGGGTAGCGCCGGAGCTGTTCGTTCGACTGCTGGCGGACCATCTGCGTCGCGTCAAGACGGGCGAGGATGTGACGGAACCTGAATGAGGTCGTATCGATGGAGCAGCATCCGCTTGAACACCGAGAGCATGACCGAGACCGAGGACGTGATGTATCCTGAGCCCGCCCGCGTGCTCGTCGTGGATGACGAACCGGCAATCTGCCGGGCGCTCACGATTGCGCTGACGCGCGCCGGCTTCGAGGTCACGGCTGCGCATTCCGGTGACGCGGCGCTCGCCATCCTCGCGTCGCAGCACGTGGACGTGATGGTCATCGACCTGCGCATTCCCGACACGCGCGGCGACGTGGTGTTCGAACTGGCCGCGGCCACCCAACCGCAGCTGCGCCACCAGACCCTGTTCATGACCGGTGACATCTCGGAGCGTGCTTACAAGCTGATCCTGTCGTGCAAATGCCCGTCGATCCGGAAACCGTTCGAGCTCAAGGAACTGATCGGTGCCGTCACGGCGCTGGCGCCTCATCGCGGTCGAGAACGCGATGCACGTGGCCAGAGCGCCTAGCCGCGCCACGCGCTCACGCTACAGCGACCACCCCTTGAGCTTCGCGATCGTTTCCTCGAGTGCCCGGCGCTCTTCGTCGCGGCTCGCTTCGGCCCACAGCCCTTCGTAAGTACGCACCGCGAGATCGAGCGCGAGTGGATCATGCTCGGCGCCAGCAACGCTGGCTGCGTTGTCAGCGAGGGCAGCACGGGCAAGCTGGTCTGCCGGGAACTGCTCGGCCACCTGCTGCCAGCGTTCCATGCGCGTGCGGGGATTCGATTCGCTCAACGACCACAGGTGCCAGGCTCCTCGGTTGGCAGCGTCGGCCGCGAGGGCACGCGACGCCAGGGTGCCAACCATGTCGGCACCGCGCCCCGTGAGCCAGTAGGCGTTGGCCAGGATGACCATGGCCTGCGCATTGGAGGGCTGTGCCGCTACGATTCTTTCGTAGGCGGGAATCACGACCTCGGGCAGGTCGTGGAAGGGGGCTGCCGCAGCCGCGAGGGCGACGGGGTCCGCTGCGGTGGAAAGCGCCTTCATGCGGTCGAGCAATGACGCGATGTCGCCGTCTTGCCGGTATACCTGCACTGCGGCCGAGACCGCGGCGTTCACGTCGGCTGGGGGGGAGAACATGGGTGAAAGTTACTCGGGTTTGCCGGGTGGCGGGCCTCCGCCGCGAACGGCCGCGCCCGTCGCAGTCTCGGAACCGCACACTGCCTTGGCGCGCGAGCTGATTGGGCGGCTGGTTCCCACTGCGGACGCTGACAAGCTGGTGCGCGCGTTGCTCGCGGAGCGGGAGCAGGGAGGCACCGCGCCCGCAGCGCCCGCGCAGTACAACAGCGACGAAGAAGTGGCGGTGCGCGAGTTGGCACGCGTGCGCGGACAGTTCGCCCTTGGCGAGAGTGCGCGCACCCTGCAGCATGCGTTCAACAATCCGCTCACGGCGCTGCTGGCGGAGGCACAGTTGCTGGAGGGTGAGATGATGAGCGATGAGCATCGGGCGGCGTTGGCCCGCATGCTGGAGTTGACGCGCCGCCTCGTGACGGTGTCGCGACGGCTGGAACAAGCGTCATCCAGTCCTCGGGCGGGGTGAGCGACAGGATTGAAAGCGAAGGGGCTTTTGGCGGGGTGGGTTGCGCGAATCGGGTTGAGTGGCGATACTCGTTGCGTCTGGTGGCTCCGACGGTGTTCGCGTCCGGCCCCGCCGACGTAACGACCTGCGGCAATCCCGGTGGCCCCGTGAGCAACGGGTGCACGAGGCGAGATCAGGGCCGCGCCCTGACAGGAATGTCGTCTGGCCCCGCGTGAGAGTTCCGCGCCGGCAGACGGATGAGGCACAGCACCGAATCGCATCACGGAGTCCGTCACATTCTTGTGTTCCGTCGTGGCACTCGCCATACGGCTTCCTCATGTGGCCAGTACCCTCGCGATGATGCGAACGCAGTACCGCTCCAGCAGGACGTGGTCACGCCATGCGTGATCGCGCGCATTCACCCTGACCGACAACCGCTGCATGAACGAACGCCGGCGTCCTCCACGTCGCGGCCGCGCAACCCGCCCGAAGAACGACCCTGCCGCCGAGAATGGCGGTGAGGACAATCCGTATCGCGAAGCGTCCCTTGGGCCGGATGACGGCGCGGAGCCGAGCGGGCCCGAGGCCAGCCAAGGCGCCCCGGTGGAGCGCGTGGTGCGCGAACCGGACAGCGCTCCGGTTGGAGATGTGCCTGCAGCGGCTGGCGAGGACAGCGGCGGTACGATGCCGGCGCCGCCGGATCGCACTCGGCCGGAGAACGGGGTGGGTGGCGGCCATCCGCGGGAGAGAGAAGGCCAGAACGGGCGGCGAGGTCGGCGCAATCGTGGTCGTGGTCGGCGCGAGCCGGGTCAGGCATCTCCGGAGCGGGTGGCGGGTGTACCACAGCCCTCCGCGCCCGTGGTACTGGTGCCCACGGGTGAGACGACCGGCTGGTTCGACCCGTCGCGCGATGGCGGGTTCATTCGGCGCGCGCTGGGGAGCTACCTGGCTGATGCGAGTGATGCATACGTGCCACCGCACCTGGTGCGACAGTTTGCGCTTCGCAAGAGCGATGAAGTCACGGGCACCACGGGGCGTGACCCCCGGGGTCGCAACGCGCTGATCGAGATCACGCAGATCAACGCGGGGGATCCTGCGGACGCTGCTCGGCGTCCCGAATTCAATACGCTCATCGCGACGTACCCGGAGCGGAAGCTCTTCCTGGAGACCGGCCGGCCGGCGAAGGGCGGTGCGGAACTGATCCGGCGCGCCATCGACCTCATTGCGCCAATCGGCTATGGGCAGCGTGCACTGATCGTGGCGCCGGCGCGTGCTGGCAAGACGACATTGCTCCATGCGATCACTGAGGGCATCGCGATCAATCATCCGGCCGCGAGCCTGTTGATCCTGCTGGTGGACGAGCGTCCGGAGGAAGTGAGCGAGGCCATCTCGTGGGGGGTGGGCGAAGTCATTGCATCGAGCTTCGACCAACCGGCGGCGCGCCATGTGGAGGTCACCGAGATGGTGCTGGAGCGTGCGCGGCGGCTGGTGGAGACGGGTCGTGACGTGGTGATCGTGCTCGACTCGTTGACGCGCATGGCGCGCGCGCACAATACGGCGGAGCGCGGGACGGGGCGCACGATGTCGGGCGGACTGGATGCGCAGGCGATGGCGAAGCCCAAGGCGTTCTTCGGGTCGGCGCGCGCGGTGGCGCCGTCGTCGGGTGGCGGCTCGTTGACGATCATCGCGACGGCGCTCGTGGAGACCGGCTCGCGGATGGACGACATCATCTTCGAGGAGTTCAAGGGCACGGGCAACTGCGAGATCAAGCTGGATCGTTCGCTGGCGGAGAAGCGGATCTATCCAGCCATTGACATCGCGACGAGTGGGACGCGGCGAGAGGAGAAGCTGTTTCGCGCCGACCAGCTGGATCACGTGTACACGCTGCGCCGCGGGCTGGGGCAGATGCCGCCGCAGTCGGGTATGGAGTGGCTGATCAAGCGCATTGGGAACACCACCAACAACGATGCGTTGCTGACGGGGTTGTGAGGAGGGGGACGTGGGACGGGGGACAGTCAGCGGTCAGCGGTCAGCGGTCAGCGGTCAGCGGTCAGTGATCAGCGATCAGCGGTCAGCGGTCAGCGATCAGCGACAAGGGGTGAGGTTTGAGGGGTAAGGGGTGAGGGAACGAGCTTGGGCAAAGGGGTTTCGCGACAGGGCCCACCCTTTGCTATAGATTGGCCCATCATGCACCTGTCCTGCCGTCTGGGGCGTCTGGCGCTCGCGCTCGTGGCGAGCGCCTTTGCTACGCCTTCCCTTGCCGCCCAGCTGCCCCGTCACGACGTCGCGCCGGCGCCAGAAGTGGCGTCCGTGCAGTTCGATGGGGCCACGAAGGCGATCGACCTCGTGGAGCTCCAATCCAACATCTACACCGAGCCGACGCGGTGCCGGAGCTTCGCGCTCGCGTTGTTCTGCCGATTCACGCGGTATCGGGGATTCGAGGAGCGGCACTACCTGAATCGCCAGGAGCTCAAGCGCGACGTCCTCCGCATTCGCGTGTTCTACTTTCGCGAGGGGTACCGCGAGGCACAGGTGGACACGACGGTCACGCAGGTGAACGACAAGCAGGTTGCCGTTCGGTTCCACATCGTGGAGGGCCTGCCGACGGTCGTCTCGGGGGTCACCATCGCGTACGACTCGGCGATGTTCACGCCGAAGAAGGTGAAGCAGCTCAACCTCGTGGAGACGGGCCGGCCGCTCGACCTGTTCGAGCTGGATTCCACGCGAATCCAGTTCCAGAACGCGCTGTGGGATGAGGGGTATGCCGACGCCCTGGTCGATACGTCCACGGTGGTGGACCAACCTGCGCACACGGCGCGTGTGCAGATTCGCCTCGTTCCCAACCACCTCACCACGGTGGGGGAAATTGCGATCCAGGGCACGAACCAGGTTGCACCCGCGACGGTACTCAACTCCCTGAGCTTTCGTCGCGGTGACCTGTTCCGCCGGTCGGCGATGATCGAGAGCCAGCGCAACCTCTACGAGTCGAACCTGTTCAAGCTGGCGGCGCTCGACGTGCCGGAGACGTTCGACAGTGCGAAGACGGTGAACGTGCTGGTGCGCGAGGCGCCGCTGCACGAAGCGCGAATCGGCGGCGGATTCAACACGGTGGATTTCCTCCAGACGGAAGGCCGCTTCACGCATTACAACCTGCTTGGTGGTGCCCGGCGCCTGGACATTTCCGCCAGCGTTGGCAACCTGCTTGCCAGCAGCCTGAACGGAAAAGGGCTGTTCCATCGGCAGCTCGATGACACCACGATCACCGGCAACGGTGGCGACTTCCTGCAGCCAACTTACCAGGCGAGCATCGAGTTGAAGCAGCCGGCGTGGCTGCAGCGTCCGCGCAATGCGCTCGCGGTGGGCGCATTCGCGCAGCGCCGAGCGGTGCCGTCGGTGGTGATAGACCGCGGGTATGGTGGCAACCTGACGTATACGCGGACGCTCGCGATTCGCGCGCCGGCCAGCCTGTCGTATCGCTTCGAGGTGACGCGTGTGGAGGCGGGAGGCCCGTACTTCTGCGTGAACTTCGGCGTGTGCGACACGACGTCGATTGCGGCGCTGCGCTCGCACCAGCGACTGTCGCCAGTCACGGGGCAGCTCCAGGTGGATCGCTCCGACCAGCCGCTGAACCCCATGCGCGGATACACGGCGCGTGCGGAGCTCGAGCACGCGTCCTCGTTCACGGTGTCCGACTACCGCTACAACCGCGCGTACGCCGAAGGGGCGTTGTATTCGCGCATGGGCGGGAAGAACTCCGTGTTGTCAGCGCACCTGAAGATCGGATTCGTGCGGCCGCTGAGCGGGTCCGGCATGTCGAACACGTCCGTGCTGCACCCGCGCAAGCGCTTTTATGCCGGCGGATCGCAGTCCGTTCGTGGCTACGGCGAGAACCAGCTGGGGCCGCGTATCCTGACGTTGCCGCATGGGTTCCTGGCGCATGCCACGACCGCGAACGGCGCGCCGTGCGACGTGAATTCCGATGCCGTGCGCTTCTGCGACCCGAACACGGCGCGCGACACGACGGCGAAGGATGGCGTGTTCGGCGCCGTGGGCGACGACAAGTTCACGCCGCGTCCGCTGGGTGGGACGTCGTTGCTTGAGGGAAGCATCGAGTATCGCTTTCCGCTCGGCTTCCTGCAGGACCTGAGTGGTGCGGTGTTCCTGGACGGCGCGGCCGTGGGTGAGCGCATCCTGGATCCGTTGGGGTCCGGCGTGCGCACGCTCGCTGACCTCGTGCGCGGGACGGGCGCCATCACACCGGGCTTCGGTGTGCGGTACCTGACGTCGGTGGGACCGATTCGCGTGGACGTGGGGTTCAATCCCTCTCGTGCGGAGAAGCTCGCGGTGGTGACGGAGGTGGTGCGCAATGGCAAGCTGGAGATCGTCCCGCTGGAGATCCCGAAGCTGTACTCGGCGACGGGAACGTCGACTGGCATCGGGGCGATCCTGAATCGGTTCACGTTGCACCTGTCGATTGGCCAGGCCTACTGATGCTGCGCCGCCTGTTCCGCCTGCTCGTGGTGCTCAGCGTGGTGGCGATCCTGGGGGTCGTTGCCGTGTGGTTGCTCACGAACACGGACTTCGGGCGGGAGCGTTCGCGGCGATTCGTGGTGGACCTGTTGAACGCACAGACGCACGGCATCGTGAAGGTCGATGCGATGCACGGAAACCTGCTGAGTGGGGCGACGCTGGTGCGCGTGTCGATCACGGACAGCGCGGGCCACCCGTTCCTCAAGGCGGATTCGATTTCGCTGCAGTACGTGCTGCGGAGCTTCCTCTCGCAGCGGCTCGACTTCGACAACGTGATCGTGTATCACCCGGATGTCGTGGTGGCACGGCTGCCGGGCAAGGAGTGGAACTACCGCATCCTGTGGCCCTCGTCGCCACCGCGAGCGCCAGGCGACACGCTGCCCGGATGGGGATCGACGGTGCGCCTCACGAACATGACGGTGGTGAATGGCTTCGTCACCGTACGGTCGCTCTGGGCACCGCGGGAGGGCGTGTCGGCACGGGTGCGGGACAGCATCATCGCCGATGCATTGGGCGCGGGATCCCGCCTGTACATCAACAAGGCGGCAGGCGGCTACCAGAAAGTCGTCACGCTGGAGCGTGTGAACGCCAAGGTGCCCTTCGTGCGATGGGCCGATCCCGCATTCAAGTACCGCTACGTCCAGGTTGCGGCGCTGACCATGGATGCGTTTCCCTTCCGCCCGCCCGCTGCGCACGTGACGGCGCTCACGGGAAATTTTTCCTTCAGCGACGACTCGCTGTGGTGGAAGGGTGCGAACGCCCGACTTCCCCGCTCGGCGATGAAGGGCGATGGAGTGTACAATCTCAACAACGGCGACATGCGGCTCACGCTGGCGGCAACGCCGGCCGCATTCGCGGATTTTCACTGGTTGTATCCGCACTTCCCCACGTCGGGAGGTGGCAACCTGGGCATGACGGTGCAGTGGAAGGGGGTGACGCAGGATTACGTGATTCGAAGCGCCGACCTCCGCACGGGTCCATCGCACTTCACCGGCGACCTCGGCGTCACGGTGACGGATACGGTGTTCTTCCATGATGCGAACGTGCGCTTCACCGGCGTCACGACGAAGCAGATCGAGGACGCGGCGCCCGGGATCCACTCACCGCGGCAGGGAGTGCTGTCTGGGCGCGCAAATTTCAGCGGCACGCCGAAGCGCATGACGCTCGATGCGGACATCACCTTCGCCACGGCGACGCGGGGCACCAACCGTGTCGCGGCGATCGGCGTCGTGGGCTTCACGCCCACCAAGCCCGTTGTCGTGAGCGCGCGTGACCTGCACGTGCGCGTTGCTCCCCTGCAGATCGACATCGTGAAGCTGCTGTTCCCCACCCTGCCCATTGGTGGCACGCTGAGCGGCACGGCGACGCTGAACGGGTCTGGGGCGCAACAACTCGTGGCGAGCGACCTGGACATCGTCCACCAGGATGGGCGCAATATTTCGCACGCCGTTGGGCGCGCGTCGGTGCACACGATCGGCAGGCAGACGATGGACCTGGATGTGGAGGCGCGGCCGATTGCGCTTGCGGAGTTGACGAAGTTTGCGCCGACGCTGCTGTTGAAGGGACTGGCGCATGGCTCCGTGCATGCGCACGGCCCCATCGACGCGATGAAAGTCGACACGCGACTGTCACTTCCCGGCGGGGGCCAGTTCGGGCTCACTGGTACGGTGGATTTCCTGTCCAAGGAGCTTGGCTACGATGTCCTGGCCGACGCCACGCGGCTCGACCTGAGCTGGGTGATGCTGTTCGGGCCGGTGACCTCGCTCAACCTGGCTGGGCGAGCGCGCGGGCGCGGGTTCAAACCGGCCACGATGTACTCGGACCTGGAGTTCACGTTTGGTGCCTCGTCCATCGACACGATTGGCGTGGATTCGGCGTTCGTGCGCGCGCGGCTCGCCAATGGCGTGGCGAACATCGAGCGCGCGCATCTCCAGGGCTCGGGCACGAAGATCGACCTGGCCGGCCAGCTGGGTCTCGACTCGTTGCATGCAGGCGCGCTGACATACGCCGTGGTGGTGGATTCGTTGTCGAAGTTCGCGCGGTTCATTCCGGGCGCCACCTCGCCGACGCCGGATACGCTCATCGTGAAGCCGCGACCGCGGATTGCGTACGAAGCGCTGCGGCGCGCGCGCGCGGATTCGGCGAAGGTGGCCAGGGAAACGGAGGTGCAGCGTGCGATCGCCGACCTTCCACCTCCGCAGCTGAAGCTGCCCACCGACATTCCGCGCGCCATCCCGAAGGGACTGCTGGCAGGCAGGCTGAAGGCAAACGGCACCATCAAGGGGTCACTTGACCGCTTCTCGCTCGAAGGTAGCGTTACTGGCGACAGCGTGGTGGTGCAGGGCAATTCGGTGCGCCGATTCAACGCGACTTACAGCTGGCTCGATGCGCGCACGAAGAAGTCGACAGTGAATGCATCACTGCGCGCCGATACGGTGAGCGCGTTCGGCTTTGCATTCGACAGCCTGGCGGGTGACCTCAGTTACCTCGCGCCAAATGGTACGCTCGACTTTCGCGTACGCCAGGGCACGCAGCGCGATTATGGGCTGAACGGCGACTTCACGGTCGACAAGGCGCGCAACGAGCTGCGGTTGAGGGACATTGCCCTGCGCTTCGACAGCACGACGTGGAGGACCACGCATCCGGCGATCGTCCGGTTTGGCGCAGCAGGTGTTGAAGTCGTGAACCTGGAGCTGCGCGACGGCCCAACGCGTCGCATCTATGCAAACGGGCTGCTGCCCTCGAAGGGCACGGCGAACTTCGACCTGCAGGTCACGGACTTTGCCGTGGAGAACGTGGCCGAGTTGCTCCAGAGCGACCTGGCGGTGACGGGTCGGTTGAACCTGGATGCGCACGTCACGGGCACCGCGGAAGATCCGCGCGTTGCGGGCAAGCTCGACTTCGTGAAGGGCACATACAACGAAACGCCGGTGCCCGAGTTGCACGGCACGTTTGCCTACGCCAACAGGCAGTTGACCACGGATGCGTCCGCGATGGACTCCACGGGCAAGGTGCTCGCGAGTGTGAAGGGCACGATTCCCATTGACCTGGCGTTGTCCGGCGTGACCGGATCGCGGCTGCTCGACCTGCCGCTGAGCGTCACGCTTGCGTCGGACAGCCTGCCGATCGGCCTCATTCCGCAGTTCACCGGCGCGGTCACCGACGTGAAGGGCCGAGTGATTGGGAACGTCTCCGTCGCGGGGACGTTGAAGAAGCCGGCGTTGAAGGGAGACCTGACGCTGAGCGAGGTGCAATTCCGCCTGGCGGCTACGGGCGCAGTGCTGGAGCACGTGAATGGCCGTGTGCGGATGACGGGCGACAGCGTGTACGTCGATTCCATTGCGGGCATTGCCAATGGACCGGTGCGCCTGTCCGGCACGGTCGCCGTCGGCAACTGGCGCACGCCGACGTTCGACCTGTCTTTCACTGCACGCGATGCGCAGCTCATCAGCAACGCGAGCGGCGAGTTGCACACGGATGCGGACCTGCATATTGGTGGCGGGCTCACCGGCCCCACGGTGACGGGGGCGGTCACAGTGCAGCACGGCGTGCTGTACATCCCCGAGTCACGCGGCAAGAAGATCATTGGCGCGGGCGATCCGTCGCTGTTCAGCGTGATCGACACGTCGCTGGCGATCCAGCGGGACCTGTTTCCGGCGCAGTCCGCATTGTTCAAGAACCTGAAGGTGGACGTGGACTTCAACGTCCTGCGCAACACATGGGTGCGTTCGCGCGATGCGAACGTGGAGGTGTTCACGGACGGGCCGTTGAAGATGAACGTGGTGGGTGATGCATTGTCGCTCACGGGAGCCATCGATGCGGACCGTGGGGAATACACCTTCCTTGCCAAGCGTTTCCAGATCAAGCGCGGATCGGCGATGTTCATCGGCACGCCCGACCTGAATCCCACCGTGCAGATCACGGCCGAGTATCAGGTGAAGCAGGCGGCTGGCACGGCAACGAACATCCGTGTGCTGGTGGGTGGCACGGTGTTGCGGCCGCGTATTTCGCTCGAGAGTGATGCGCAGCCGCCGTTGTCGCAGAGTGACTTGTTGAGCTACCTCGCGTTCGGTGAACGGTCCACGTCGCTGCTGCAGTTCAACCAGACGTCGCTGTCGCCGACGGGGGGCAACCTTCTGAACGTGGCCGGTTCGCGGCTGGCCGGCATTGCGGTGGGTGTTGCCCTGGATGAGTTGAAGGGCAGTGCTGCGCGGTCGCTGGGGCTCGACGTCTTCAACGTGACGCCGGGCGACATTCCTGTGCTGAATGGCCAGGGTGGGCTGGACCAGTTCTTCAAGGGCACGGAGATCGAGGCTGGCCGGTACATCAATCCGCGCACGTTTGCGTCGTTGATCTTCACGCCGGGTGCGCTCACCTGCAAGACGGGTCATGCGCAGAATAGTTCGTGCGCCCCTCCCGGAGCGACGATCACGCATCGCACTGCGCGCGGGTTGCGCCTGGATGTGAGTTACAGCCCGCGCTATTTCCTGGATCCGCCAACGCTTGCCGGGCAGACGTTTACGGGTGGCGGGCAGTTCGGGGCGTTCCTCATTCGCGAGTGGCGGTTCTAAGAGCGGGAGACGGGGGACAGCTCGCTCGCTGACGCTCGCTGGACGGGGGACGGGGGATGGGGGACAGAAAAAGGGACGCGTTCGTCACCGGAAGTGGACGAGGTGACAGCTGTCCTCTATCGACGTCACCCAACTAACTCCTTGATGTGCATCGCGTTGCCGACGCGTGGTGCGCATCGCGACGACTGGTATCGCGCATGCTTTGAGGACTGAGTGCCGCGCAACCCTGCGCGCGTTCATCCCGGAGATCCCATGCGTCTCACTTCGCTCGTAATGGCCGGCATCATCGCCGCCGCACTGTTCGTTGCACCAGACATTGCATTGGCGCAGTCGCGCGCGAATGGGTCGCGAGCAACGACCGATGCCGCAACGCTGTTCGATGTCACGCCGTATGCGGGCTACATGGTGTTCGGCAGCTATCTCTCCGGACCGCTCGGCACGTCGTTGACGAATGCGCCGGCGCCCATCTATGGCGTGCAACTCGGGATGAAGATTGCGCCCAGTATCTCCGTCATCGGCAACCTTGCCACGGCGAGCAGCGACATCCAGGCGGGCATTCCATTCCTGGGCGGGGTGTCCGTGGCGCGAAGCACAATGCTGCTGTACGACGCCGGGCTCCAGCTCGACATCCCGGTCACATCGGCGTATGGCGCGTCATTTTCCCCGTTCCTGCAGGCAGGAGCTGGCGCGATGCGGTACGACATCACGCAGTCCTTCATCTCCACGACCGCGACGAATCTCGCCGGGAACGTAGGCGTCGGGGCGGACGTCGCTGTGGGGCGTGGCGTGGGCATGCGGGTGATGGCGAGGGATTACATCGGCAAGTTCGACGTGCAGCAGGCGACGTCGTTCGACATCTCGAGCAATACGACGCAGAGCTTTGCGTTCAGCGCGGGGATGCGGTTTTCGTTCTAATGGCGGGGGACGGCTCGCTCGCGTTCGCTCGCTGGACAGGGGACGGGGGACAGGACGAGTATCAGTGGCCTGTGCGTTCTACCGTCTTGCCGCCGAAGTTTTCCGTTGTGACGTTCTTGTTGACCTGGAGCGAGCGTACATAGCTCACGAGCATCCAGATCTGATCCGGCGAAATGAGGCTGCCCCACGCGGGCATTCCCTCGGGGCGACCCTGGTAGATGGACTCGAATACCTCTGCTGGTTCGCCGCCAAAGTGCCATCGGCCATCGGCGAGACTGGGGCCCATGGCGCCGCTGCCGTCGGCACCGTGGCAGTCGATGCAGTTGTAGGCGACGAACAGCTTGGCGCCGGTGGCAATCGCTGCCGCGTCGCCTTCGTGCGGGTTGGTGAGCGGCATGCCGACAAAGGGCTTCACCATCCCGGGCTGGATATGCTCGGCGTGGGAGACGAACCGGGCGGCGAGGTCCTGCTGTGCGGTCGTCGCCTGGATGCGTGGCGGCGTTCGGGGCTCTGCGGCGCGTGAGTCGCGGCAGGCCTGGAGCGGAATGCTGAGCGCAATCGCCCATGTGGTGATCAACGCGGCTCGATTCACAGGACCTCCGTTGGGAGTCAGCAGTTGTTCGTTGGAACGCGAATCCGGCGAATCTCAACAACATCTACGCGAATTGCTCCATTGTGCGAACGGCGGACGTCGCGGCACGAGCGCGATCCATTCGGTGCACGAGTCGCGCCGTCCCCCGTCCAGTGAGCACCAGCGAGCGGGCCGTCAGCCGTCCAGCGAGCGAAGCGAGCGGGCTGTCCCCCCTATAGTGAGAACACGAACAACATCCCGCCCCAGCTCGTCCAGCGCGCGATGTCGGGCAGCGTGGAGCCCCGTTCACGCACATCGTACGGCAGGTTGGCTGCCACATCGCCGGCGATGAGCAAGCCCATGTCACCGCCGATGCCGGCATAAATCGCGACATACTGCTTGCCATCGGGGCCGAGGTAGGCGATTGGGTTTCCGACAACGCCCGATCCGAGCTTGAACTTCCAGAGCACCTTCCCCGTGCGGGCGTCAGCAGCCTTGAACCATCCGTCGAGCGTGCCGTAGAATACGACGTCGCCCTTGGTGGCGAGCGCGCCACCCCAGACGGGATACGGCTCCTTGATGCCCCAGACTTTTTTCCCCGTTGTGGCGTCCCACGCGATGAATTCACCGCGGTAGCCGCCCGGTCCGGCGACTTCGGGCGCATTGCCGCCGATGTATGGCGTGCCGGGAATGTACGACACCTCGCGCGCCTCGAAGTCCATGCAGAGGTTGTTGGTGGGAACGTAGAAGAGGCCCGTTGCCGGCGAGAATGCTGCGGGCTGCTGGTTCTTTCCGCCCTCCAGGCTGGGACAGATGAACGACACCTTCTTGCCCTGGAACGGCACCTTCTCGGCGTTCAGCGTGGGACGTCCGGTGGCCAGGTCGATTCCGCTGGCCCAGTTCGTCGGTACGTACGGCTTGGCGAGAATGACCTCACCGGTCGCGCGATCCATGGTGTAGGCGAAGCCGTTGCGATCGAAATGGACGAGCGCCTTGCGTGTCTTGCCGGCGATGGGCAGGTCGGCGAGGATGTTCTCGTTGACGGCGTCGTAGTCCCACACGTCGTGCGGCGTGGGCTGGAAGGCCCAGACCATCTCGCCGGTGTCGGCATCCCGCGCGATGATGGCGGCGCTCCACTTGTTGTCGCCGGGCCGCTGCTTGCCGTTCCATGGGCCCGGGTTCGATGTCCCGTGATAGACGAGGTTGAGCTCGGGATCGTAGGAGAGCCAGCCCCAGACGGTGGCCCCGCCCTGCTGCCAGGTGTTGGATGGCCAGCTGGTGGCGCCCTGGTTGGCGCTCGTGTCGGACTTGCCGTAGAAGGGCTTGAACCGCTTGCCGACCTTGATGTCGGCATCGGGTCCGATGTTGTAGGCGCGCCAGAGCTCCTTGCCGGATGTGGCATCGATGGCGGCAATCCAGCCGCGCACGCCCATTTCGCCACCGCTCGATCCAACGATGACCTTTCCCTTCACGACGAGCGGCGCCATGGTCATGGTCTCGCCCTTGGCGAGGTTGCCCATCTGCGTCCGCCAGAGCAGTGCGCCTGTTGCGACATCGACGGCGACGGTATGTCCGTCGAGCAGGTTGTAGAAGATCTTTCCATCGGCGTACGCAGCGCCGCGATTGACGACGTCGCAGCACGCGAGCCCGACGGCCGTTTGTGAATTCTCCGGACGCACCTTCCACTTGAGTGGCTGGCCTTCGGTTGCGAGGTCGAGCGCGTACGACACGTTGGGATAGGGCGTCACGACGTACATCGTGTTGCCCACCACGAGTGGCTGGCCTTCGTGACCGCGCAGCACGCCGGTGGAGAAGGTCCAGGCGGCGTGCAGGTTCTTGACGTTGTCGGGGGTGATCTGCGCGAGTTCACTGTATCGCGACGATGCGTAGTCGCCCGCGGGGACGTTCCATTCGCCGGCAGGTCCCGTGCGTGGCGCGGCGATGCGCGTGCCCGACACGGTCGTGGCACTGGCACCGGCGGAATCCGTGGCCGGCGACGGCGCGCGGCCGCAGCCAATGACAAGCAGTCCAGCAATGGTCAGGCAGGTGCAGCGCATCGGTCCTCGGTCCACTTGGTAAGGGGCCACCGACATCATGCCTTGCGCGATGTCGCTTGTGATCGCTCGTGCATTGCGATGTAGTCGTCCACCGGAAGAGACGCGATGGATGCGGCAATGGCATCGAGCGCCAGGTCACCGGCATGCTTGAAGCGCACGCACCCCTTGCCAATATCCAACCGCTTTCCTGCCCTGGCGAACGCCTCCTGGAGGCGCTCCGCTCCGTTGGCATCCAAGTACACCCCACGAGGTGCAGCGCGTTGTATTGCGTCTGTGCGGCAAGGCCCACGTAACCCAGCGGCTGGCCGTTGTATGTTTTCGGATAACGGCTCAGCGGCACGGGGTAGTAGACCATGCCGCAGGCCATTCCCTCGACGTACCCCGCCGGAAGGCTGGCGACGATGACGTCGCGCACACGGGCGATCTCGGCGCGGTTTGCGTCCGGCAACTCCCACAGGTATTCATCGACTGTTGTTGCAGTGCTCTTTGGCATGCGCGTTCCAGTGTGATGCTGTTACCGCTTCCCCGCAGGCACCAGGTAGTCCTGTGACGCAATGCACTGCCAGCGGCCATCCAGCTTGACCCAGCTGTCCGTGTAGCGATACCTGTTGATGAATGGACCGCTCGCTCCCGACCCCTTCATCACGAGTATGCCGATCACGACGGCTGCGTGGTCGTACACAAGCGCGCGCATGCGCTCATTGGATGCATGGCGCACGGTGTCGGTACCGGTGGTGAACGACTTGATCCCGGCTTCGCGCTCCATGACCCCCGTCTCATCCGAGTAGACCCACTTCGGCGCGGTCATGCGATGGAGGACGGCGGGGTCTCGCTTTACAACGGCCTGCGCCCACTCATTCTCGAGGCGGAACAGTTCGCGTTCGGCAGACTTGTTGGCTGTACCCTGCTGGGCCGTAGCCATGTGCGGAGCAGACAGGAGCAGAACCAGCCAAAGCAGGTCCTTCGCTGCGCTCAGGACGACACGCGGGCGTTCATCCGAGAGCAGCTCCTGCGCCGCGCTCAGGACGACATTCGTGTGCTTCGCGGCGTGGAGGACGACGCGCATTCGCTCCACACCCATGGAAGTCCTACTCGCCGAAATGCGGCTCATACGTTCCCTCCGAATCGTCCTGGAGGTGCAGGCGCTCGATGGTTCGCGCGCAGGTGTTCCAGCGGAGGATGGCATCGTCGTTCCCCGGCTTTCTCAGCTGCTCCGCACGCTCGAACGATGCCATGGCCGTGCGGAACAATCGCTCCGCAATGGCATCGGCGTGCATGGCACCATGGGCCAGCTTTGTATGACCAAGCCGCTCATCGATGATGCCTGCGTAGTAGTGCTGCTGGTATTCGTCGGTAAGGCGGCCGCGTACCGCATGCGCGCGCTTCACCAGGTCGCTCGCCTCCGCACCGAACTGGTCGGTGAGCGACAGCAGGTACATCACGAGCACGGGTTGGTTGGCCGGATCGACCTCCAGTATGTCACGACAGATGCTTTCCGTTGCCCACGACTGGTTCAGCAGGCGATAGCGCTCGGCCTTCTGGATGGCGCGCGGAATGGCGTCGGCCGAGATGGTCTTGAGTTGCTGGATCGTTCTCTCCATGATGCGCCTCCTGGCTCAGGCCTTTCGCGGACCGCGCACGAGCCGCACGAGCGCGCGGAGCGGATCGAAGTGCTGATCGACGACGCGCTCCTTGAGCGGAATGATCGCGTTGTCCGTGATGGTGATGTGCTCGGGACAGACCGTGGTGCAGCACTTGGTGATGTTGCAATAGCCGATCCCGAAGTCCTCCTTCAGGGCGGTGGTGCGGTCCGCGATGTCGAGCGGGTGCATCTCGAGCGCCGCCGCATACACCAGGTAGCGCGGCCCGATGAACTCCTCGTGCTTGTGATGATCGCGGAGCACGTGGCAGACGTCCTGGCACAGGAAGCACTCGATGCACTTCCGGAATTCCTGCACGCGATCGACGTCGCGCTGGTCGATGCGCCACGTACCATCGGGCGCATCGGGGGGTCGCGGCTTGAAGCGCGCGATGCGCGGCTTCACGCGAAAATTCCAGGAGACGTCCGTCACGAGGTCGCGGACATGCGGGAACGCGCGCATGGGTTCGACGGTCACGGGTTCATTGGCCGGCAGGTCCTCCAGCCGAGTCATGCACATCAACTTCGGCTTGCCGTTGATCTCGGCGGAACATGATCCGCACTTGCCTGCCTTGCAGTTCCAGCGCACGGCGAGGTCGTTGGCCTGGTCTGCCTGGATCTTGTGCACCGCGTCCAGCACGACCATGCCGTCGTTCGTCTCCGTGGTGTAGTCCTGGAATGCGCCGGTGCCGTCCGCTCCGCGCCAGATGCTGAACGTGCGCGCGCTGTGGCCCACTGCGGCATCCTGCGCGGACTGCGCCGCCGTATACGCATCCACGGCGCGGCCGCCAACATGGGATTCGAGCGGAGCGGTCACGATTGCATCTCCTGGATGATGGCCTGGAGGTCGGCTGGCATGGGTGGAATCATCGCGCGCTCGAGCTGCATGCCGCCGTCGGCGCCCAGTCGCGTGACGTGATTGAACGTCGCAAATGTGGGATCCTTGTCCGGATAGTCATCGCGGAAATGGCCGCCGCGGCTCTCCTTGCGGGCGAGGGCGGAGCGCGCGATGGCTTCGGAGATGATGAGCAGGTGTCGGAGGTCGAGCGCCGTGTGCCACCCCGGATTGTACTCGCGGTTGCCTGGTACGCCGACCTTGTCCGCCCGCTCCTTGAGCACCGCAATCTCGGAGAGCGCGCGCTCCATTTCGTCCTCGACACGCACGATGCCCACGTAATTCTGCATGGTGGTCTGCAACGACTCCTGTACCTGATAGGGGCCTTCCCCACCGCTGCCGCGCTCGAATGGCGCGAGGGCGCGCCGCGCGGACTCCTCGATCTGGGCGTCGTCGAGTGCGGAAGCAGCCTGGTCGCGCGCAAATGCCGCCGCGTACTGGCCAGCGCGCTTGCCGAAGACAAGGAGGTCGGACAGCGAGTTGCCGCCGAGCCTGTTGGCGCCGTGCAGGCCAGCCGCGCACTCGCCGCAGGCGAACAGCCCGGGGACCGTGGACATCTGGCTGTCGCCGTCCACGCGGATGCCGCCCATCACATAGTGCGTGGTGGGCCCGATCTCCATGGGCTCCTTCGTGATATCGATGCCGGCCAGCTGCATGAACTGGTGGTACATGCTCGGCAATTTCTTCTTGATGTGCTCGGACGCGTTGGGAAGTTTTTCCTTGATCCACGAGATATCGAGGAACACGCCTCCGTGCGGCGAGCCGCGGCCTTCCTTCACCTCGCGCACGATCATGCGGGCCACATGGTCGCGCGTGAGGAGTTCCGGAGGGCGACGCGCATCCTTGTCGCCCTGCGTGTAGCGCCAGCCTTCCTCCTCGTTGTCGGCCGTCTGCGGCTTGTAGTTGTCGGGAATGTTGTCGAACATGAATCGCTTGCCGTCGCGGTTCCGCAGGACGCCCCCTTCACCGCGCACGCCTTCCGTCACAAGGATGCCACGCACGCTCGGCGGCCAGATCATGCCGGTGGGATGGAACTGCACGAACTCCATGTCCTGGAGTTCGGCACCGGCGAGGTAGGCGAGGGCCTGTCCGTCGCCCGTGTATTCCCAACTGTTGCTGGTGATGTTGTAGGCGCGGCCGATGCCGCCGGTGGCCATGACGACAGCCTTGGCGCGGAAGACCTTGAAGCGACCACGTTCGCGATCGTAGGCGAACGCACCGGCAATACGGTCGCCGTCACGCAGCAGCGTGAGCACCGTGCACTCCATGTGCACGTCCATGCCTTCGTGGATACCATGATCCTGGAGGGTACGGATCATCTCGAGCCCCGTACGATCGCCAACGTGCGCGAGGCGCGGGTATCGATGACCGCCGAAGTTTCGCTGCAGGATGCGACCGTCGGGCGTGCGATCGAACAGCGCGCCCCACGCTTCCAGTTCATTGACGCGTGCTGGCGCCTCCTGTGCATGGAGCTGTGCCATGCGCCAGTTGTTGACGTACTGTCCGCCGCGCATGGTGTCTGCGAAATGGACGCGCCAGCTGTCGCGATCGTCCACGTTGCCCATTGCCGCTGCCACGCCGCCCTCGGCCATGACCGTGTGGGCCTTGCCGAGCAACGACTTGCAGACGACGCCGACGGAGACACCGGTGGATGCCGCCTCGATGGCTGCGCGCAGGCCGGCGCCGCCCGCGCCGATGATGAGGACGTCGTGGTCTACGGTCTGGTAGTCAGTCATGGGTGCAGCCTGGGCGGGAAAAAGCAGGTCCTTCGCTTTGATGGAAGAGAGCAGGTCTTTCGCTTCGCTCAGGACGACAAGTGCTTCGCTCAGGACGACAAGGCGTCATAGAATCCTCAAGTCGTGCCAGATGCCCATGGAGCAAAGGCGCACGTAGATGTCGGTAAAGGCAACCCAGAACAGGCTGGCCCATGCCCAGTTCATGTGGCCGCGGTTGAGGCAGCTCACGCAGTCGTACGCCTTGCGGCGCACGGGGCGGCCGGCGAAGCGATCGAGGTAGCCGCCAACGAGGTGTCGCAGGGAATGACACCCGAGCGTGTAGCCACTCAGCAGGCACACGTTGATCGTGAGCACGAGTGAACCGACGCCAATGCCGAAGTGCTTCACCCCACTCGCGTCAGCGAACGCGTAACCGCGAATGGCATCGAGGGCGAGGATGAACAGGAACAGCACTGCGGCGTAGAGGAAATAGCGGTGCACGTTCTGCAGGATGAGCGGCAGGTGTCGCTCGCCGAGGTAGCTGTTGCGTGGCTCGCCTACGGAGCAGCCGGGCGGGTCGGCCCAGAACGCCTTGTAGTAGGTGCCGCGATAGTAGTAGCAGGTGAAGCGGAAGCCGGCGGGAAATGGCAAGATGAGCAGCGCCGGCGAGATGGGGGGCACGAACCACGGCGCCTTCGAGAACAGCGCGTGCGGCGAGGTTCCGACGATGAGCGGCGAGTAGAATGGCGAGAGGTACGGCCCGAATTCGAAGTGCGCGTTCTGGAACGCGGCCCACGTAGCGTAGGCGAGGAACGAGCTGAGGATGACAAACGCGCCCACCTGCGGCACCCACCACGCATCGCGCCGCATCGTTTCGCCGAACTTTCGCCGTGTGAGCTGAACGACTTGCTGACCCATCGCGCGCGTCCCCGGAATTAGAGTGGCGCTAAGGTACGGGCGGCGCTGGGGCACGGGAAGAGCAACGAGGGAGCAGGTCCTTCGCTGCGCTCAGGACGACAGGGTCACGGCACGGGGCGCAGGTATGGGGTCAGCGGGTTCGATGGGCCAAGCGAACGCAGCCCCTCGACAATCGACCTGGCATTCAGCTCAGCGCCGGCTGCACTCGAATGCAGGTTGGCGTCACCGAAGAGCGAGTCGACCGTTGCCATCGGCATCGTATCCATCTTCGACGACGCGATCTCCGTGAGATTCACGAACGGTACGTGCTCGGCGCGCGCCGTCTCGTGCGCCCAGTCGGCGAAGCTGTTCCTGTTGCGGACAATCTTCCCGTCCTTCCAGAACTTGCGGGGCGTGAGCGAATTGATGATCGGTATTGCCCCCTTCGCGCGTACTTCGTTCACGAACTTCCGAATGTACCCGCCGAAGCTGTAGACCACCTCGCCCTTCTGCTTCGTGAGCAGGTTGTCGATGATTACGGAATCCGCGCCGATCCCGGGCAGCACACCCCGCGCCCGTGAGGTGTCGTTCACCGGGCTCGCGTCGTTGTGGCCGAACTCCAGCATCACGAGGTCGCCAGGCTTGAGCAGCGTGAGGACCTTGCTCCAATAGCCCTGAGTGATGAACGTGCGGGCGCTCAGTCCGCCGACGGCGCGATTGACGACGTTGATCTTCGTGGTGTCGAAGTACGGCGCGATGAAGTCGCCCCAGCCCCACTGGTTGCCCGCACCATCGCCACGACCGTTGCGCACCGTGGAATTGCCAACGAGATACAGCGTGGGCAGGTCGCGATTGGCTGGCCAGCCGAGTCCAAGACCCACCAGTTGATCGGCCGGCACCGTCGCGCCCTTTGCCGAGAGCCAGGCGCGCACCGGGCTCGGTCGCAGGGCCTTCAGCCCCGACACCACCGTTCTCGCGTGGACGTCTGCGCCGATGGCGTTGAAGTGCGTGTGGTCCTGCTCGTAGATCGACTTCACCCTGTCCTCGCCCATCGCCTGGAAGCGATCGGCCACGAGATTGGTGAGGTCGATGAACTGCACGCCGGCCGACTTGGCGATCTGCTGCGACCACAGGCTGTATCGCCCGGACCCGCGCTCGATCTGCCCGTTTGCCCAGATGTTGCGCACAGAGAGCGAGAGCACGATGGGCGTGGCACCCTTCGCCTTCGTGTCGGCGATCATCTTCCGCATGTACCAGCCGAAGGAATGCACGACTTCATGCCGCTTCGTCAGCAGGTTGTCGATCGCGATGGAATCGTCGCCCAGTCCGGGAATGGAGCCACGGGCGCGCGAGGTGTCGTTGATCGCGCCGGCATCGTTGTGGCCGAACTCGATGAGGACCACGTCGCCTGGCTTGAGGTCGGTGACGATCCTGTCCCACAAGCCTTCGGTGATGAAGGTGCGGCTGCTACGACCGCCGCGCGCTCGATTGGCGACGTTCACCTTCGTGGTGTCGAAGTAGTCCGCGAAGGGCACGCCCCATCCCTGCTGTCGTGCTCCCGCCCCGCGTGCCGCGGTGGAATTGCCGGCGATGAAGATGGAAGGGAGTGCCGGGTTGAGCGCGGAGGCGGGCGGCGCGGATCCCGCGGGGACGCCCCGCGAAGTTGGTGGTGTCGCGCAGGCGAGCGTGCCGGCGAGTGCCGCGAGCACAGCGGCGAACATCGAATGGCGTGCCTTCAAGCTGCCCATTCCGTCGAACACCCAGACATCACGGATCCACCCCGATCTCCGCATACGTCTTCGCTACCCAGGCCTGGACGCCCTTCCGCGTGTAGACGTCCGGCTTCCGCGACTCGATCACCCCCGCAATCACCTCGGCCACTTCTTCGGCACTCTGCGAATCGGGAAACGATCGCGAATCGGGGCCACCATGCCGCGCATTGTTGCCGAAGTCCGTGCGCACGACACCCGGCGATACGATCGAGAACTGGATGCCGGGATGCGTCTCCTGGACCTCCATCCGGAAGTTCGCCGTCAGCGCATTCAGGAAATGCTTCGACGCACTGTACGCCGAGCGGATGAGCACCATCGGCATTCGCCCGAGCATCGATGAGATGTTGATGACATGCCCAGACCCACGGGACTTGAAGTGCGGCAACACCTCCTGCATTCCATAGAGTGCGGACTTCACGTTCACCCGCATCACCTCGTCGATGTCGTCCTCCGTCAGATGGCTCGGCAAGGTGGTGATGCCCTGCCCCACGTTGTTGACCCAGACGTCGATGTGGCCGAACCGTGCGATGGCCTGCGCAACCACGGCGCGCACGGACTCCCGGCTCGTCACGTCTGCCACGATCGGGAGTGCCTGCGCACCGCAGTGCGCGGCGACCTCGCGTAGCGCAGCCTCCCGCCGTGCCACGAGCACAAGTGAAGCGCCGCGCGACGCCAACAGCGCGGCGACCGCTGCGCCGATACCGCCGCTGGCGCCCGTAATGACAACCACGGTGTCCTTCATGTCGCTCATGGCGTGACGGGTGCGAGGTACCTGTGCATCCAGCCGAACACCTCACGGTGCCAGCGACGGCTGTCGAGCGCGTTGAGGACCCAGTGGCCCTCGTTCTCGAACACGAGGCCTTCGGACGGCACGCCATTGCGGCGGAGAGCCGTGAAGAGCTGGAGGCCCTGGTCCACCGGGACGCGATAATCCAGCTCGTTGGTGATGACGAGCGTCGGCGTGCGGATCTTGTCGGCGGACAGGTGCGGAGAGCAACGCGCGAAGTTCTTCCGTGCCCGGGCCGTCCACGGCGCGCCGCCGAACTCCCAATCGGAGAACCACAACTCCTCGGTGGCGAGCGACATCGACTCCAGGTTGAAGACGCCGTCGTGGGTCACCGCGGCCTTGAAGCGATTCGTGTGGCCGATGAGCCAGTTCACGGCGTAGCCGCCGTAACTCGCGCCGGCGACACCCATGCGCGATGCGTCAACGTTCGGCGATCTGGCTACCGCGTCGAAGACCGCGTCGTAGTCCGTCATCACCTTGCCGCACCAATCCTGCGAGATCTCGTCCACGAACTTCTGGCCGAAGCCAGTGGATCCGCGCGGGTTTGGTGCTGCGACAATCCAGCCCTGCGCTGCCCAGAGCGACGGATTCCATCGGTTCGACCAGCTATCGGCCCAGTCGCCCTGTGGGCCACCGTGCAGCATGAAAACCACCGGATATTTTTTCGACGCGTCGAAACCGGGCGGCGTGAGCAGCCAGTACTGCACGGTCGCGCCGGCGGCGCCGCGCACCGTCATGCTCCTCGGCTTCGGGAGGTCGACCGCCGCAAGCCATCCCGCGTTCTCGTTGGAAAGCTGCCGCGTGGTGCCATCGGCATTCACGCGATAGATATCCGCCGGCGCCACGAGCGACGACTTCGCGAACACGGCGTAGCCGTTGCCCGGCTGGAATGCACCCACCGCCCCGCCCTGCACGGCACGTACCGGCACGCCGCCCGACGTGGGCACCGTGTAGAGGTTCTGCGTGCCGTTGTTCGCGGCGGTGAACCAGATGGTGCGGCCGTCTGGCGAGAAATGAAAGTCGTCGACGGAGAGGTCTGGTGCCGTAAAGATCGTTCGCTTCGCGCCCGACGTCCTGTCGTATGCGTCGAGATACCAGCGGTCCGCCTCGAAGCCGGCGCGCCGCTGTGCGCGCACGACGAGCCAGCGGCCGTCGGGCGAGTACGTGGGCTGCATGTCTGCGGCGAGGTTGGCCGTGACTTTCGTCGCGGCACCGCCTGTCACCGGAACAGTCCACACCTCGTGATTGGTGGTCCACATCTCCGAGTCCTTCGCGCCGCCACGCTTGGACACGAAGGCGAGTTCGCGACTGTCGGCCGAGAATGCGATCGCGCCGTCCTCGTAGTTGTGTGGAGGCGAGTCGAAGTCGCCGGGCGTGACGTCGCGCGTGTCGCCCGACGCGATGTCCGTGACGAAGACGTGATGCCGCACCGATTCCCACCAGTCGGACCAGTGGCGGAAGGGCAACCGCGTGAGCGTATGCACCTTCACCGGGTCCTTCTCTGCCGAATCGCTCATGCGTGCGTTGCACGTCTCGTCGGCGCATGCGGGGTAAACGTCGGAGACGAATGCCGCGCGGCGCCCGTCGGGCGAGATGACGAGCGGGCCCTGTGCTCCGGCTGCCAGGTGCGTGATCGCCCTGACGTTGCCGCCATCGGCATCGGCGACGTAGACCTGTGTCGCGCCGTCGCGGGACGACATGAATGCAACGCCACCATTCGGCAGGAATCGCGGCGTATCGTCGGCCTTCGGCCCGCCGAGGAAGAGGTGCGGCGATGCCGAGCCGTCGGACGGCACCGTCCAGATGTCGGCATTGCGCCGTCCGGATGCCGGGTCGGTTGTCGTGCGGGTGAAGAGCACGCGCCGGCCGTCGGGGGAGAGTTGCGGATCACCCACGCGCACGGCTGCAAGGAGGTTCTCGACGGTCATCGGGCGCTTTGCTTGCGCGCCGACGACCGTAGGGGGCACGAGCACGGCGCCAACAGCAAGAAACCGGACGGCCGAGCGGAGAACGGTGCGTGTCATAGGCGTGGGGTTGGCGGGGAGTGAAAGCTAACGCGGAGCAATGCTCATGGTGCCGCTCGGCGCCTGGACCCGACTCCGTGGCCGGGAAGACTTGATGTCTCGGCGCCCCGCATGTCGATTCTCTTCGAGCGACATCTCGACAGTAAGGTGGGCTCAATGTCCGGACATCCTGGCTCTCTGATGACCGCCGACTGTCGTCGCCATTCTGTCGTTTCCGACAACCGCGAGTTCGACGTCCGAGATGCCGACTTCTGATCGCCCCCTCCTCGCTGCTCTCGCCCAGATGGCCGAGGGGGTGATCGTCGCCGACGCGGATGGAAATCTGGTGTTCGTGAACGCTGCTGCCTCGCGCATGCACGGCGTCGAGACGCTTGGCGTCGGTGTCGAAGGGTATGCCGACGCGTTCCACCTCCTGACGGAGGACGGGAGGCCATACCCGAGCAGCGAGCTTCCGCTGGCGCGCGCCGTACTTCGCGGCGAGACCGTGATCGACGAACGCTGGCGCATCCGCCACACCGATGGTCGCGAGATTCTGGCCCTCGGCAGCGCGCGACCGGTATTCGACGAGGCGGGCATCCAGATCGCCTCGGTGCTCACCATGCGCGACGACAGTGGCCGCGATGTGCAGGCCCGGCTCCAGCAAGAACGCAACATCCTTGAACGCCAGCTGCACGACGCGTTTGCACAATCGCCAAGGAGCACCGTCGTATACGATGCGAGTGGGAAGCCGCTGGCGGTGAATCGTGCCTTCGAGCGACTGTGGGGCGCGGGGCTTTCAGATGTGCCGGCAGGTTATTCGGTGCTCACCGATCCACAGCTTGCCGCGTCCGGAGCGACGCCGGCATTGCACCGGGTGTTCGGTCTGGATGGCACCAGAACAGAGGACGGAGCCGGCGCGCCCGTCACTTTTCCCGCGTTGCGCTACGACATGTCCGATTCCGCAGGCAAGGGGCGCACGCTCTGGACCCGGGCGCACGCGTATCCCGTTCGTGATGCGAGCGGTGAGATCGAGCGCGTGATCCTTGCCCACGAGGACGTCACTGCCAGCCGTGAAGCCGAGTTCGCGCGCGAGCGCACAACGGGCCTTCAATCGCTCACCGCGGCATTATCGCAGGCATCGACCATCAACGAGGTGGCCGAGGCCATCGTCGCGCACGCGGCATCGATACTTGGGGGCATCGGCATTGTCGTTGCGAGACCGTCGCCGGATGGCGAGTACCTGGAGCTCGTGTGCGCGTCCGACATGCCGGACGATTTGCGCGCGGTCTGGCAGCGTTTTCCGATCTCGGCGGAGGTGCCACTGGCGGACGTCGCGCGGACGCATGAGCCGCTCTACATCGAGTCGCAGGCGCAGCTGCAGGCGCAGTACCCCCACCTGGTGGAGTGGTTCGATGCAGCGGGACATCAGGCCACTGTCGTGTTGCCTTTGCTGTCGAGTGACCGGCTTCAGGGCGTCATGGGCGCCGCGTTCGGGACGTCGCAGCGGTTCAACGAGGACTATCACGCGATGGCCGTTACCCTCGCCCGCCTGTGCGCGCAGGCCTTCGAGCGCGCGCGGCTCTTCGAGTCGGAGCGACTCGCGCGCGAATCCGCGGAGACCGCGAACCGCGCGAAGAGCGAGTTCCTGGCAGTGATGTCGCACGAGTTGCGAACGCCGCTGAATGCCATTGGCGGCTATGCAGAGCTCATCGAACTCGGCATCCGCGGCCCGGTGAGCGAGGACATGCGCAAGGACCTGCAACGGATCCAGATGAGCCAGCGTCACCTGCTCGGCCTCGTGAACGGCGTACTGAACTACAGCCGCGTGGAGGCGGGCGCGGTCACGTACGACCTGCGGGAGATCGAGCTGGACGAGGTGCTCGCGAGCTGCGAGGCACTGGTTTCGCCGCAGATCCGCAACAAGAGGCTGACGCTACAGTACGTCCAGCCGGACGAGTCGCTTGTGGTGAGGGCGGATGGGGAGAAGCTGCAGCAGGTACTGCTCAACCTGCTGACGAATGCAATCAAGTTCACGGAGCCGGGTGGCAGCATCGAGCTGTCGTGTGTGCGCGCCGGCAATGAGGTCCGCGTCTGTGTGGCGGACACGGGGCGGGGGATCGCCCTGGATCAGTTGTCGCGGGTGTTCGAGCCGTTCGTGCAGGTCGACGCGCGGCTCACACGCACTCAGGAAGGGGTTGGCCTGGGGTTGGCGATCAGCCGGGATCTCGCACGCGGGATGGGTGGAGACCTGACGGCGGAGAGCGCGTTGGGCGAGGGAAGCAGATTCACCCTGAACCTCCCGGTTGCCCATTGATGTGTGAGGGGAGACTACGAAACAGGGCGATTGGTTTGTATTACAAAGTACTTGTCGAAACGAAGACAGGAGCGGGGATTCCTCGTTCACCCACCGGACTCCGCCATGTTGAAGACTCTCACATCGCTTTCGTCATCCATGAATGTGCTCGGCGGCGCCGTGCTCGTCGTCACCTTCGTCGGAAACGCGCTCACAGACCCGTTACGCCATGTCCCGATCGTCGTGCTCGTCATCGGTTCATCGATGATGATCCAGGGACTCTATTGCCTGGGATACACGCTCGGCTGGTGGGAAGCGTGGGGAGAGCTTCCGTCGGGCGCGCTGCTGGCAGGCCAACTCATCTCGGCGTGCGCCGGCGTGGCGCTCCTCATCTACGGAGTCATCTATAGCGACCGCTCCTCGCGCGGCGATTTCGAGCCGGCGCCCTTGCTCGCGGGGTTGATGATTCTCGTCAATGCGTTGCTCGCGCTGCTGCTGCTTGCGTCCAGCGGAACCCTCATGCCCAGGCGGCGCGCGCGTGCAGGAACCTGATCACTTCGAAGGTCGACTCCGACGCCCTCGCCGCCCGGCTCCAGGACCGCCGGACGGTGAATCGGTTCATGCTGTGACGCGTTGGCCGACATCAAGCGCCGGCCCACCAGCACTCACGTCGTAGCGGCCCGCTCTGCTCGCACGTGGCACAGCCAGTTGTGCCGGTCTTCACTCTTGCCGTGCACGAGATCCATGAACGTGCGCTGGAGCACCTTGGTCACCTCGCCCGTGCGACCGATGCCGACCTTGATCTTGTCGACGCTGCGCACTGGCGTGACTTCGGACGCGGTGCCGGTAAGGAAGATCTCGTCTGCGGTGTACAGCACGTCCCGCTGGAGCGGCTGCTCGTGCACCTCCATTCCCGCATCGCGCGCGATGGTGATGATGCTGTCGCGCGTTATGCCGGGGAGCAACGTGCCGTTGGCCGGCGTGGTATAGATCGCGCCCTTCTGCACGACGAACACGTTCTGGCCTGACCCTTCGCTGATCATGCCATCCGGGCCGAGCGCAATGGCTTCGTCGTAGCCGTTGGCCAGGGCTTCCATCTTGATGAGCTGCCCGCCGAGGTAATTGCCCGCCACCTTGGCCATGGACGGCGTGGTGTTGGGCGCCATGCGATGCCAGCTGGAGACGCAGGCGTCGGCACCGTTCTCCATTGCATGGTCGCCGAGGTACGCGCCCCAGGGCCAGCAGGGGATGAAGACTTCCACCGGGCTGTCGAAGGGCACCATGCCGGCGGCGCCGTACCCGCGCAGCACCATGGGGCGCACGTAGCACGAATCGAGGCCGTTCTTCTCGACCAGTTCGCAGGTTGCGGCCACGATCTCGTCAACGGAGTACGGCACATCCATGCGATAGATCTTGCACGAATTCATCATGCGCTGGAGGTGATCCTCCAGCCGGAAGATGGCGGGCCCGCGCGGGGTGGCGTAGCAGCGGATGCCTTCGAACACGGACGACCCGAACTGCATGGAATGCGAGAGCACATGGACGTTCGCGTCCTGCCACGGGATGAACTCTCCGTCGCGCCAGATCCACTCGGTGGGTTGCAGCTTGGCCATCGTCAATCTCCGTTGATTTCAATAAAAAACAAACAAAAACAGGTCCTTCGCTTCACTCAGGACGACACCAGGGACAGCTCGTCCCACAGCGTGGCGACTGCTCGCATGCCGGTGGTGAAATTGTCCATGCTCATCCATTCGTCCGGCGCATGCGCATTCTCGCCGGGCAGCCCGAAACCTACAAGAAGCACCGGGGCGCCGAGTATCCGCTCGAAATCCCCGACCACCGGGATGGAACCGCCCTCGCCGGTGATGACCGGCTCCCTGCCGAAGGCCGCACGCAGTGCGCGGCGTGCAGCGTCGAACAGCGGACCGGTGAGCTCCGCGCGCCATGGTCGGCCACCGTGCAGGTGCGTGACGTTTACCGTCACGCCAGACGGCGCGACACGTGCCACGTGGGCCTTCATGAGCGACTCGATTACAGCGGGATCCTGGCCGGGCACCAGTCGGCAGCTCACCTTGGCCATGGCCCTGGCCGGTAACACGGTCTTGGCACCCTCCCCCGTGTAGCCGCTGAGCAGGCCGTTCACCTCGCAGGTGGGACGCGTCCACAGCTGCTCGAGAATGGAATACCCCTCCTCACCGCCGAGTGCCACCGAGCCGGTCTCGGCACGGAAGTGCTCTGCGTCGAAGGGGAGGGCTTTCATCTGCTCACGGACGTGTGCCGGCCATTCGGCCACGGCATCGTAGAAGCCTGGGATGGTGACGCGCCCGCTGGGATCGTGGAACGTGGCCAGCACACGCGCGAGGGCCATGGCCGGATTGACGACGGCGCCGCCGTAGCTGCCCGAGTGGAGGTCCTGCGCGGGGCCTTGTACGTCGAGCTGGAAGTAGGCGAGCCCCCGGAGTGACGACAGGATGCTGGGCAGGCCGGGCGCAAACATGGCCGAGTCGGAGATCACCACCGCGTCGCAGGCAAGCTCGCTCGCGTGCGCCTCGATGAACGGAGCCAGGTGCGCGCTACCCACCTCCTCTTCACCTTCGGCAAGGACGATCACGTTCACCGGCAGCCGGCCGCGCGCCGCGAGATGGGCCTCGAGGGCCTTGATGTGCAGGAACAACTGTCCCTTGTCGTCCACGGACCCGCGGGCATACACGCGGCCGTTGCGGATGGTGGGTTCGAAGGGCGGCGAGGTCCAGAGGTCGAGCGGCTCGGCGGGCTGGACGTCGTAATGTCCGTAGACAAGCACGGTGGGCGCGCCCGGGGGGGCGCCGCGCCACTCGCCAACAACCACTGGATGGCCCGCCGTGGCGTGCACCGTGGCGGAGAGACCGGCGGCTCGCAGGGAGTCGGCGGTCCACTCGGCAGCGCGGATCGTGTCCGCGTCGTGCTCGGAGCGCGCGCTCACGCTGGGAATCCGGAGGAATGCAAAGAGCTCGTCGCGGATTCGTGCGTCGTGGGCGGTGAGCCAGGCGTGGAGATCAGGCGGAACTGAGGTCATCCGTGCGAAACGAAAAGGGTGGAAGGTGCGTATCGAACTGG
>JAYVNZ010000007.1:0-29684 GCA_043758185.1 Gemmatimonadaceae bacterium
CTCGCGACTGTCTTGTGGTGCTATCTCCGCAATCCGGCGTTCGTGAAGGATGGCGTCGACTACCAGCTCTCCGCCGACCTGACGGGCCAGGCCAACCACCTGGGGGTCACCATCCAGGCGGACATCATCAAGCAGAAGCTGGCGGAGAACAACGGTGGCTACCGCGCGCTGTCGATGCCTGAGAGCTCCTATGGCAAGACCGACCCCCGGATCTACAGCGAGCTCACAAGCGACCATCCCATCGACCTGGTCCGTTATCAGGTGGCGAACTGCTACATGGGCCGCGTAGGCCTCATCAATTCTGGCGGGGCCTCCACCGGCGCACGGGACCTCGACGACGCGGTTCGCACTGCAGTGATCAACAAACGCGCGGGAGGCACGGGACTGATCACGGGGCGGAAGGCCTTCCAGCGGTCATTCGGTGACGGCGTGAAGCTGCTCACTGCGGTGCAGGACGTCTACCGGTGCGAAGAAGTGACGATCGCCTGAGCGTGCGCGGTCAGGATTCGCCCGATCGCTTGCGCTGACGAACATGCCGGAATCGCTGCGGTCGACTGGAGTCTGGTACGTGAAGTTCATTCGGATGCGATCAGTGCCGAGTGCGCAGCAGAACAGCGTCAACGACGAGCCAAGCGGGCGAGTCCAATGTTCGCGGTGCGATAGAGGAGATGCACGAATCGGCGAGCGGCGAGCAAGAAGTCCGTTCAGCTCGCCCTTTCAGGGATGCTTCATGCAGTCCTCAGTCTCGGGGCACATACTGCGGGGATCGTCGCCTCGCCGTCCGGTCGGCGGCTAGATGACGGACGTTGGACGCGACTCGATCTCGGGAGCGTAGCGATTGCGACGGAAGCGGCTGACCGTGCTTTTGGGATGCCTGCTGGTCGCCACAATCGGCTTCGGTGTCACGCTCCCTGTGCTGCCATTTTACACCGAGCGCTTTGCGCTGCGGCGGGGGAGCACAGGCTGGATGAGTAGCATCGCGGTGCAGGTGGCGCTGCTTACCGCCGTGTACCCGTTGTTGCAGCTCCTTGCAGCTCCTCTCTGGGGCCGCCTTTCGGACAGAATGGGTCGACGCCGTCTGATACTCGTCGGGATTGCCGGCGCAGCGGCCTCCTATGTGCTCTTCGGACTGGCGACCTCGCTCACCATGCTCTATGTCGCGCGCGCCGCAATGGCGGGGCGACGATCACGCACGGATGGAAGCCCGAGAGCGGCTTTCTGCCATACCGATGGGAAGGCTACGACGAGGCGATGCTCTTGTACGCCTTGGGCCTCGGCTCACCCACGTACCCGCTGCCCCCGGAAAGCTATTCGGCGTGGACCACGAGCTACCAATGGAGGGACATCTACGGATACGAATTCATCTATGGGGGGTCGCTGTTCATTCATCAGTACTCTCACATCATTGTGCACTTCCGCGACATCCAGGACACTTTCACGCGTGCGAGAGGCATCGACTACTGCGAGAACAGCCGCCGCGCAACGTACGTCCATCAGGAGTACGCCATCCGAAACCCTCGCGAGTTCGTGGGATAGAGCGAGAACTTCTGGGGACTGACGGCGAGCGACGGGCCTGGCGTCGCGACGCGGAGTATCGCCGGTCGCGAGCGTGCGTTCTTTGACTATGTCGCACGCGGCGCACCGGACGGCTCCGACGATGGGACCATTGCGCCCTGGGCCGTGGTGGCCTCGCTGCCGTTCGCTCCGGAGATCGTGCTGCCGACTACCTGGCACCTTCAGGACCGCTATCCGCAAGCCTCTGGCGAGTACTGCTTCCGGTGCAGCTTCAACCTGACCTTTCCGAACGAAAGTCACGCGAGCGCGGGCTGGACCTCGCCATATCATTTCGGGATCAACCTGGGACCGGTCGTGCTGATGTGCGAGAACTACCGGTCGGGATTGTTGTGGCGGCTCATGCGCGCGTGCCCGTACGTCGTCGCGGGCCTACAGCGCGCGGGATTCTCGAAAGGGTGGCTGTGAGGGTCCGGCGGCGCCAAGCTCTCCTCCAAAGCGCATGATGAGGCCCCAACACGCCGCCTGGTGATTGAACGCGATCAGTACACTCCCGATCCTCCCGGCAGGGGTGGACGCACACCGACGACGAGTGGCGGCACGGGTGCGGGGGACGGTGGCGTCCTCTCGCGGTGCTCCTCCGAGCTGCGCACCGCACGCTCCTTCCACAACGAGTAGACGGCCGGGATGACGACCAGGGTCAGCACCGTGCTCGAGATCATGCCGCCCACCATTGGCGCCGCGATGCGCTTCATCACGCTCGCCCCGGTCCCATTGCCCCAGAGGATCGGGAGCAGTCCGGCCATGATCGCCGTCACCGTCATCATCTTCGGGCGCACGCGCTCCACGGCGCCCTCGACGATCGCATCGTAGAGATCCGTCACCGTGGGCCGGTCGCCGCGCGCCTGCCGCTCCTTCCACGCATTGTCCAGGTAGATGAGCATCACCACACCCGTCTCGGCCGCCACCCCCGAAAGCGCGATGAACCCAATCGCCACAGCCACGGACCAGTTGTAGCCCAGCAGCCACACGAACCAGATGCCGCCCACCAGCGCGAAGGGCAGCGACAACATCACGATCAGCGTCTCGCCCACACTCTGGAAGTTGAAGTAGAGCAGAAGGAAAATGATCGCCAGCGTCGCAGGAATGACCAGCCGCATCCGCTCCGTCGCGCGCTGCATGTACTCGTACTGGCCGCTCCACACAATGGAGTAGCCGGGCGGCAGCGCGATCATGTCGTTCACCATCTTCTGCGCGTCCTTCACATACCCGCCGATGTCCCGTCCCGTGACGTCGATATAGACCCACGCCGTCGGCATGGCCCCCTCGGTGCGCACGACCATCGGACCCGCCACCTGCCGGATCACCGCCAGTTGCCCAAGCGGCACCTGCGCGTTCCCCGCGCTCATCGCGGCACCGCCCGTACCAGTAGCAGACATCCCCGACCCGCTCGGAGGGCGCGAGGCTCCAGCTCCCACGTCGTGATTCACCGGCACGAGCACCGAGGCCAGACGCTCCGGCGTATCGCGCAGCTCCTGCGGGTAACGAACGCGCACTCCGTACCGCTCGCGACCCTCGACGGTCTGCGTCACGGTCATACCGCCGATCGCGATTGCGATCACCGCCTGGATGTCCGCGACATTCACACCGTGACGCGCTGCCGCCTCACGATCGATATCGATATCGAGGTAATAGCCACTCACCGCACGCTCGGCGAACGCGCTCCGCG
The DNA here is from genome assembly GCA_043758185.1 of Gemmatimonadaceae bacterium. Lineage (GTDB taxonomy): Bacteria > Gemmatimonadota > Gemmatimonadetes > Gemmatimonadales > Gemmatimonadaceae > AG11. The sequence continues at coordinate 3,242 of JAYVNZ010000007.1, forward strand.
TGCCCGGGATCATCCGTGCGCCTTGCTCGATCTGCTTGCCGATCTTCTCGAGCACGGCGAGATCGGGACCGAAGATCTTGATGCCGACAGGTGTCCGAATGCCCGTGGCGAGCATGTCGATGCGGCCGCGAATGGGCATCGTCCACGCGTTCGTCACACCGGGCATCTTCGTCGCCGAATCCATCTCCGTCACGAGGCGATCGTACTTCATGCCGGCGCGCCACTGCGTCTTCGGCTTGAGCGTGATCGTCGTTTCGAACATGTCGAGTCCCGCCGGATCCGTGGCCGTCTCGGCGCGTCCGGCCTTGCCCCACACGTGGTCGACCTCCGGGAATGTCTTGAGGATCGCGTCCTGTTGCCGGACAATCTCGCGTGCGCGCGCCACCGAAACGCCGGGCAGCGTGGTCGGCATGAAGAGAATGGTTCCCTCCTCGAGCGGTGGCATGAACTCGCTGCCGATTCGCGTCCACGGCACCCACGTGAGAATGAGCGCCACGACGCCCGCCATGATCACCGGCCCGCGATGCGCGAGCACGAAGGTGATCACGGGGCGATAGAGGCGAATCAGGAGGCGGTTCAGCGGATTCGCGCGCTCGCGGTAGATCTTGCCGCGAATGAACAGGCCCATCGTCACCGGCACCAGCGTCAGCGACAACAGACTCGCTGCCGCCATCGAGAAGGTCTTCGTGAAGGCGAGGGGCTTGAAGAGCCGGCCCTCCTGGCCTTCCAGCGTGAAGACGGGCAGGAACGACACGGTGATGATGAGTAGCGAGACGAACAGCGCTGGTCCTACCTCCTTCGCGCTCTCCGCCACCACGCGCCAGCGTTCCTCGGTCGTCAGCATGAACGAGTTGAACGACTTCGCCTCGCTCGCCTCCGGTCCCGCCTTCACCAGCACCGCTTTTTCGAGGTGCTTGTGCATGTTCTCGATCATCACGATCGCGGCGTCGATCATCGCGCCAATGGCGATGGCGATGCCGCCGAGCGACATGATGTCCGCCCCGACGCCGACCCATTTCATCGCGATGAGCGCCATCAGGATGCCGACGGGCAGCGTGAGAATCGCGACGAGCGCCGAGCGTGCGTGAAGGAGAAAGACGATGCAGACGAGCGCGACGATGATCGACTCTTCAAGCAGCTTGCCCTTCAACGTCTCGATCGCCTGGTCGATCAACTCGCTGCGATCGTACACCGGCCGAACGATGACACCGGGCGGCAAGCCCTTCGCCACCTCGGCCAGCCTCGCCTTCACCTTGTTGATCGTGGTGAGCGCGTTCTGCCCGAAGCGCATGACCACGATCCCACCGACGGCGTCGCCTCGTCCGTCGAGGTCCACGACTCCGCGCCGGATCGCCGGCCCCACCGCCACGCGCCCGAGCTCCGCAACGCGAATCGGCGTACCCTCCTTCGTCGCGCCCACGACGACGTTCTCGATGTCGCCGATGGACTTCAGGTACCCGAGCCCGCGCACCATGTACTCGCGTTCGGACAGCTCCATTGTCATCGCGCCGACGTCGTTGTTCGCCGCCTGGATCGCGCCCATGACCTTCGTCACGGGAATGCCGTACGCGAGGAGCTTCGCCGGGTCGATGTCCACCTGATACTGCTTCTCGAACCCGCCGACGGACGCCACCTCGGACACACCGGGTACGGCTGTCAGTGCATAGCGCAGGTACCAGTCCTGCACGCCGCGCAGCTGCGCGAGATCCAGCCGGCCCGACGTGTCTTCCAGCGCGTACTGGTAGACCCAGCCGAGCCCCGTCGCGTCGGGGCCGAGCGTCGGCTTCACCGCCGCAGGCAGCTTGCCCTGCACACCATTCAGGTATTCGAGCACGCGCGACCGGGCCCAATAGAGATCCGTGCCGTCCTCGAAGATGATGTAGACGAACGACACGCCGAAGAACGAATACCCACGCACCGTCCGCGCACCCGGCACCTTCAGCATCTCCGCCGCGATCGGGAACGTCACCTGATCCTCGACGATACGCGGCGCCTGCTCGTTGTAGTTGGCCTGGATGATCACCTGCACGTCGGAGAGGTCGGGCAATGCCTCGAGCGTCGTCCGCTTCACCGCGAAGAACCCGCCCACGAGTACCGCGAATGTGAAGAGCAGGACGACAAGTGTGTTGCCGACCGCCCACTCGACAATTCGCCTGAGCATCGCTGCTACTCCTTTCTGCCCGGCAGCGTGGGCAACGCCTTCGGCGGCGTCGTCATCTCCATGCCCGGCATGTTGCCCATGCCACCGAGTGCCTTGCCGAGATTCGACTCTGCATCGACGAGGAAGGTGGCGGACGCGACGACCGTCTCTCCAGCGGCGAGACCCCGCAATACCTCGACGCGATCGTCGTTCGTGGTACCGAGTGACACCTCTCGCGGCGCGAGCTGGCCGCTCGCTTCCCGCACGAAGACGAGGCTGCGCTCACCGGTCGACAGCACGGCCGACCGCGGAACGGTGAGCACGTTGGCACGCGCCCGGCCGGCGATGCGGAGCGTAGCGTACATGCCGGGCTTGAGCGCGAGTTCGCGATTGGGGAGCACCACGCGCACGCGAACGGTGCGCGTCTGCGGATCCAGCGTCGGATAGATATACGAAATGCGTCCCATGCGGTGTTCGCCCGGCAGCGCCGCAAGTTCCGCCGTCACACTCGCTCCGACGAGGACCGTGGACATATCCTGCTCGAACACTTCGCCCTCCACCCACAGCACGCTCAGGTCGGCTACCTTGTAGAGCGCTTCGCCAGCCATGACCTTCTGTCCGGCTATCACGCTCTTCTCCAGCACGTAGCCCCCGGCGGGTGCACGCAGGGTCAACGTCTTCCGGACCAGGCCACTTCGTTCGATCTCGTTGACCTCGCTCGTTGGAACATCCCAATACGCAAGGCGACGCCGCGACGACGAGAGCATGTCGTCCGCGCTGCGCTTCGTCTCGGCGCTTGCTTCGGCGACGTCACTCCGCAGGCGGCGCGCAAGGAGCAGCTCCTCCTGCGCCGTCACCAGCATCGGCGAGTAGATGGTGAGGAGCGGTTGTCCGGCGGTGACGGCCTGCCCAGTGGCATTCACGATCAACTGGTCGACGAAGCCATCGACCTTCAGCGCGATCGAATGCACGCGCGTTTCGTCAAACGTCACCTGGCCCACCGTGCGGACTTCCCGACCGAACCCACCCACCGTGGCGGTGGCGTACGTGACGCCAATGCGCTTCGCCTCGCTGGCAGTGAGTGTCACCGGCGATCCGAGCGTCGCCGCGGACGTCGCCCCTCCCTTCGTCTTCACTGCCGCCATCGCGGTTGGCGTGCCCTTGCCGCGTGTCAGGAGAAAGACGCTGCCCAACGCGAGCGCGAGCACAATCGCGTACGCCGCAATCCGGAGTGTGCGTTTCATCGTGCGTCCCCCGTGGCTGGCTTGAGCGGAACGGAAACGGACCCCGTCCGCCGGTTGGCATCGATCAGCGTGAGACCGACGAGCATCTCGAGCTCGGCCCACGCCTTCCCCTGGTCGGCATCGAGCACGTTGAGCTCCTGTCGGTACTTGTTCACCGTCATGCGGTCATCGAGCAGCGTCATGAAGTCCACGCTGCCAACGCGATACGCCGAGAGCGCGGAGGCCACGGTCGCTTCCGCCTGCGGGAGAACCGTGGTGCGATACAGGCGCGCCAGGCTGCGCGATCGCGTCAACGCGGCATACGCTTCACCGATCTTGCCGCCCGTTTCCGCGCGCATCGCCGCGAGGTCCGCCTGCGCCATCTGCTTCATCGCATCCGCCTCCACGCGCATCTGCAATTGGCGGGAGCGCGCAAAAATCGGCAGCGAGGCGCCGAGCATCAGGCTTCCCATGCGCTCCGTGCCCATTTCGCCACCCTGTTGGGCGTATTGCACGCCCACGAGAAGATCCGGAAAGATCTCCTTGCGTGCGAGTCGCGCCGACGCGTCGGCCGCTCGCACGTCCTCCAGCCCTGCGCGGATCATGGGGCGCGTGTCACGCGCCACGGAGTCGAGCCACGCGCGCGTGGGCACCGAATCGGGAAACGCCGGCAGCACGGGTGCGCCGAGCCCGATCGTCGGCGCACGATCCAGCAGCGCGTCGATCCGTGCCGTCATCGACTCACGCATCGCCTGCATGCGAAGAGTGTCCTCCATCATGCGCGCAATCTCTACCTGTGCCCGCAGGACATCCGCTTGGCGCCCATCGCCGACGCGGTACATCGCTTCAGCCGTGGCTGCGATGTCGCGCAACAGGCGCAACGTCTCGCGCGCCACGTCGAGGCCACGATCCGTGGTGTGCAAATCATAGAACGCCATCGCCGTCTGGGTCCGCAGGTCCCACGAGACATCTTCGGCGCGGTATCCGGTGGCGGTGGCCGTGGCGCTTGCCGCCCGGCCCGCCAACGCGAGCTTGCCGCCGAGGGGCAGCATCTGCATGAGCTGGAGCTGGTTCATGCCGAGCACCGGCATCGGGGCCAGGCGCGGGAACGCGTAATTCATGAGCCCCAGTTGGAACTGCGGGTCGGGAGGGCGCGACGCCCCTGGCACGCGGGCCTGTGCGGCGCGGGTGAGCGAACGAGCCGCCTGGATTCGTGGACTGGCGCGCTGTACCTGGCTGTAGAGATCACCAAGCATCTGCGGCGCAAATGCCTCACCGATCTGCGGCGGAGACGACTGTGCCACTGCGTCCGCGGACGATGCAAGCATCGCCGCGATGATGAGGACGCCCTCAGTGCGCCGCGCACCGCGCCGCATGCTCATCTTGGACCCACCGACGGACCCGCATCGCGCGTTGCGTGCCGGTCCTTCGCGGCGCTCCAGCACGAAGCCGCAGCGCGAGACGCCAGTTTCTCCCTGGTGAGTAAGGCATCCCATTCTGCGGTCAGGTTGAGCACGAGGACCGTGCTCGACGGTGAGACGAAAACTGGGCGCAGGAGTGGCGGGGAAGACGAGGGGGGAGGCATTGAGATCTCTCACGAGTGTGCGTATACGAACTGTCGTTGCGGATCATGACGCACACAGTCGGGACCACCGCCAACGCTCTGTCAGGAAAATCCCCCGGTCGCTCATTCACGCGCTCCGCTGCTCGCTTCCCGTTGGCACGATATGCGCTCCTCCTGCATGGAGTCTCAGGAACCGCTGAGAGAGCGACAGGCCGCCCGCAGGGCTCGGAGCACTCGTTCAGGAGGACCGTGCGCACCTTTGTGGTCCAGTTGCGACCTGCCGATGCAGGGCACCTTCATCGCTCAAAACACACAGACGTCTGGCGATCGTCTCGCACAGGAGAGTTTCATGTTGAGCGGTGGATGCAACGAGCCGACGCGCCACAGCAGCACCGCTGCTGTCGAGGGAACCCGTGTGTCATCCGAATGGCAGCCATGGACCGCACTCGCCGGATTCGCCTTCTTCGGCAACTTCGCGTGGGAAATGGCCCAGATGCCGCTCTTCCGAATGCGCAATCTGTCCGGATGGGCCATGGTGGGCGAATGCGCGCAGGCCACGGCCGGAGACGCGGTGTTGACGCTGATGGCCTACGGCGTGGCCGCGCTCTGCCATCGACGGCCTCGGTGGCTGCTCGCGCCCGTCCCCATCGAGGGGGCAGCGTTTCTTGGCGTTGGTGTCGCCGCGACGATGGCGTTGGAGTGGTGGAACGTGACGGTCCGGCACTCATGGGCGTATAGCGCCACGATGCCCACTGTGGCTGGCCTCGGGCTCGCCCCCCTCATGCAGTGGGTGCTGCTGCCGCCATTCACCCTCTGGCTCGCCCGACAACACGTCGTCGTCACCCGATAGCGATTTCCTGCCCGCGTCGGTGCCGGATGCGCGGTACTGCGTTCAGGCGATCAAACGCTGGCGAGACCGCGAACCGGTAGCCGAGGGAAATCAGGGCAACGCCGATGAACTCCGTCCAGTCGCGGAGTCGCCAAGGAGGGCCGCGCAAGCTCACGGCGCGACCTCTACGAGAAGGGTCAGGCCGCCGCCACCCTTCTCCTCGACGTTGTTGTTGAGGGTATGATGCGGGATATGGCAGTGGAAGATCCACTTGCCGGGCAGGCGAGCAGGCCAGATCACGTCATAGCGCTGCCCGGGACCGACGTTGATGACGTCCGCATCGAACCGTGCGGCCGGGGGCAATACGACCCCATCGCGTGCAACGACGGTGAAGGGCCCCCCGTGCATGTGCATCGGATGAATGAAGTTGTTGTTGGTCCCGATGATGCGCAGCTTGAGACGCTGTCCAACGCGCATCTTGATCACATCCGTCGACGGGTACGCCTTGCCATTGATCGTGAAGTAGTTGGGTAGCGCCCCTTCCATGATCATCGCCGGATAGGTCAGCCCATCGCGGTTCAGCCATTCCTGCAACTGCACGGTGTAGTCGATGTCGGCCGGCGGCTCGGCTGCCGCGTCACGCGGATGGACAATCAGCGCGCCGTACAGGCCGAGGGCCTGCTGCCGGTCGGGCCGCATGTGCGAATGGTAGAAATAGGTGCCTGACTGCTGCACGACGTACTCGTAGGTGTAGCTCCCACCGGGTGGCACGGGAGCCTGGGTGATATTCGCCGGGCCATCCATGCGGTTTGGCAGGATGAGCCCGTGCCAGTGCATCGTCGCCGAGTCGGGCAGGTGATTGGTGAAATTGATCCGGATATGATCCCCCTCTGTCAGATCCAGACGCGGCCCAGGAACCTGCCGGTTGATGGCGTAGGCAGTCATCGACTTCCACGGCAGGATATTCCAGCGGATGATCGACGCGTCGAGGTCGAACACCTTCACGCCGCCCTCGAGGCGGGCGGCGAGTGGCCGATCGCCACGCGCGTCGGGAGGCGCTTCGTAGCTGATCAGCCCGGGATCGGCGGCCGCCATGTCCCGCATCGCCTCGGCGGGCGTGTCGGGAGTAGAGATCATCCCCGGTGGCATGATCGCGCCGCGCACCGACTCAGCGCTCAAACGGAAATTGTTGCGCGTCGCCGGAGCGTACATGCCGGCCACGAGCGCGAGGAAGGTGCTGAATGTGACGGCAGCGAGTTGGGCGCGCGTCGGACGCTGCACTTTGGGGCGCACTGCGCCCGTGGCACCGGCCCCAGAAGAACCGTCGTGGCCCATCTTGCCCATATCGTGGGCGTCGACGCCTGGCGCACCGTCTGGCACGACGACTGTCTCCGGCATCGCTGCCATCGTGGGCGCGGCCTCCATCGCCGGCATGGCTGCCATACCCGGCATTCCCTCCATGCCGTGCATGTCGTGTCCTTCCATTGCGGGAGTCGCCGGTCCCGATGTAGTCGTCTGCGCCTCGCCGGCTCCTTCACGCTGCTCCGACCGTACCGTCATGAGCCCGTGCTTCATCTGCTTCGCGACGAGCCAGATGTTGATCGGGTAGGCAAGGAAGAACCCCGCGATCACACCGATCGACATGACGAACCAGAAGAGCGGATAAGCAGGCCACATGGCGCGCATGTCCCGCCCCATCATCATCCACGTCATGACCGGCGCCATGCCGGCCATCATCATGTTCATGGAGAGGAGCTCCGGGACGGAGCTGCGTCGCACGTTCTCCCAGTACCCGCCCCCCATCATGGCGCGCATGAACAGCGCCTGAAATATCAGCAGGCCAAACAGGAACCCGGCGACGTATTAAACCACCAGGTCGGCCCACATCGGCAGGCCAAGGAGTGCGGTGACAATCGCGGCCAGGATAATGCCCGTCGCGTCGCCGGCGACGCAGTGGACGGTCGACCCGACCGCCTGCTTCCAGAGCGGAGCCACGAAGCGCTCGTGGGTGCCCGGAGACGGCTCCTTGTCCGACATCACGTAGAGCAGGAGACCGAACGGTCCCATGTACAAGGTGACCAGGACGAATCCCCACTTCATGACGGTGGCTTCGGGGTTGCCACGAAACTGGTCGATGGCGACGTACGCGGTGCACCCCAGCGCGACGATGAGCCACGCGTACACCAGATAATCGATGGGCTGGAGGATCATCCGGTAATCAGGGCTGAGGTAGACGCACTACTTCCCCGCGGCCGTCTTCTTCTGGAATGCCGCGATTTCCTTCGTCTGGTCGGCCTTCATCTTCTCGGCCATCTGCTTGAGCATCGCGTTCTTGCCCTTCGGCAGGTAGTCGTCGATCATCTTGATCGCCTGCTGGTGATGCATCACGACGTTCTGGTAGAACGTACGATCGTAGTCGGCGCCAGTCTTTCCGCGGAGCTGGTCGACCATCGACTGGTTGTCGGGCGTGACCTTCGGGGTGTACGTGTCCTTGAAGTTCTTCTCGAGCATCGTCTGCATCTTGTCGAGCTCGGCATCCTGCTTGGTGTCGAGCTTGGTCGCGTCGGCCGCGGAGCCTGGTGCGGGCTTCTGTTCCTTCGCCATGTGCGCCATGGCAATCAACCCCTTGTGATGATCGCTCATCATACGGAGGAAATCGTGATCGGCGTCCCCGCTCATGGCCATTCCGGCCATGTTGCTCCCATCCCCCATCTTGCTGCCGTTCGCCATCTTCATTCCGGTCATACCGGCCATGCTGTCGACCGGGGCGGGTGAAGCCGCAGCGCTTGTGGTGGCCGGTGAGGCAGTATCGGCCATACGGGCCCCTGCCTTGTCGGCAGACGAGCAGGCAGACACCGCGAGCCCTGCGGCCACGGCTGACAGCTTCAGCGAACGGGTCAGATCGAACATGTTGGAGTCTCCAGAGGGTAATTGGCTATCGGAATGTACGCATTTGACGATGCATAAAACGTGCACTGATTGGCGATGGTCGCCGGATCGGCTGTGCGATTCGCATGGGAGATACCCTCACGACTCATCATCGACAACAACATGGCCGCGGGTGTGATGACTGGGGACGAGGCGCTCCGGTCCAGGATCGAAACCGCACTCCATTCAGCACTGCACGGACGGACCGGGGCACCTTGAACCTTGCGCAACCTTTACCCCGAGTAAAGGTTCTCAGCTACTGCCGGTCTCGCAACGTTCTACCAGTAGCCCATGTCAGCGTTTTCTCCCCCCTTCGTGCCCGAACTCCCATGCCTCGCTCCGTGCGCCGTCTGAGCGTCATCTCGCTGCTATCGGTTTTGTGGACCGTGCCCGCCAATGCCCAGGGTGCTTCCGTTTTGCCCGCTCCAGCACCGGCTGGAGCCGCTCGCGCTGCCCCGGCGCTGAAGGATTCGGCCAGCGCCGTGCGCGCGGTCGAAGCGTTCCGCGCCGCGCTCGCCAAGGGTGACAGCGTGGCGGTACTCGGGTTGTTGGCGCCAGATGTGGTCGTGATCGAGTCCGGGGACGTCGAGCGCCTCGCCGACTACCGGCGGCATCACCTCCCGGCCGACATTGCGTTCGCGCGCGCGGTGCATGGTGTTCACACGTTGGTGAGTGCCCACACGGAGGGCAACACCGCGTGGGTCACCTCGACCAGTGTAACCCAGGGTCAGTTCGACGGGCGCGCGGTCAACTCTGCGGGCGCCGAGCTCATCGTGCTCACGCGCGCCAGCACGGGTGCCCCATGGCGGATTCGCGCGATTCACTGGTCCTCGCATCGGAGAGCAACATGAAGCGGCGCGCCATCACCGCAGTCCTCGTGTCGGCCGTCTTCGCCGGCGTAGCAGCAACCGCGCTCGAGGCGCACGACCTGTTCCTCCGGCCACGAGACTACATCGTCGAGCCGCGCGGGGCAGTGGATGTGCGGGTGCTGAACGGCACCTTCGTGACGAGTGAGTCCCCGGTGACGCGGGATCGTCTGGTGGACCTGTCGGTGGTGGGGCCGAGCGGACAGGCGCACCCGGACCACGCTGCCTGGACCGCCGATGGAAAGGAGAGCGGATGGCGCGTCGGGCTCGGGAACGCCGGTACATACGTCCTCGGGGCCTCCTTGCTGCCGAAGACGATCCGACTCACAGGCAGCCAATTCAACGGCTACCTCCGCGAGGAGGGCCTGCCAGACATACTGGCAGCCCGGCGCGGCGCCAGGGCGGGCGATGACCCGGCGCACGAGCGCTACTCGAAGCACGTGAAGGCGCTCGTCCGGGCGGAAGGGCACGGGGCAATCCCGCCTGCGGACCGGGATACTGCGTACCGGACAGTCCTGGGCTACCCAGCGGAGTTGGTCCCGCTGAGCGACCCGTACCGAATGCGCGGAAGCGGAATGCTGGAGGTTCGCGTTCTGGTCGATGGCGCCCCCGTGGAGCGCCAGGTCGTCCTCTCCGGCGGCCGCACGGCGACCGGGACGCGGATTGCCGAGCGTCAGGTCAGGACAGACCGCGAGGGCAGGGCGCGCATCTCGCTGTCTCGGCCCGGCACATGGTACGTCAAGTTCATCCACATGGTGGCGGTTCCCTCCAGCGCCGGGGACAGCGTGACCCACGAGTCGAAGTGGGCCACGCTCACGTTCGCCGTGCGTTAGCGCGACCCCTTACGCCATCGACGCCATGCGCTCGCAGCTTTCCGCGCAGCGCCGGCGTACCTCAGCGCACCCCCGCATCATCTCGTCGTCGCCCATCGACTCGCACGACATGCCGCAGGCGCGGCAGACTTCGGCACAGGCGCGGCACACCGCGGCGTGCTGCGCCGAGTGACGAGTCATGAAGTCCGGTCATGAGGGTCGTCGTCCGCCACACCGAGTTGCTGGAGAATGATGTGATCATGGTATTGGCGCCGCATCGAGCGCATGGGAGGGTGGCTGGGTTCGCGAACGCCCTGTCCAACGAGACACGCGAGCAACCCAGGCGGCCCACCGCTCTTCGAGGCTCGCGTAGAGCACCGGCAACACGATCAGCGTGAGTATCGTCGAGGTCAGCAGACCGCCAATGACGACGGTAGCAAGTGGTCGTTGCACTTCGGAGCCCGGACTGGTCGAGATGGCCATCGGGATAAAGCCAACACTCGCCACGAGGGCGGTCATCAGGACGGGACGCAGACGCGTGGAAGCGCCCTCGCCCACCGCCTCGGCGAGTGACCGCCCCTCAAGCCGAAGTTGGTTGATGTAGGCGATCAACACGACGCCGTTCAACACTGCCACACCGAATAGCGCGATGAAACCAACGGAAGCACTGAGGTTGAGATTCAGGCCGCGCAACCACAGCGATCCGATACCGCCAACGAGCGCAAATGGAACGTTGAGCATAACGAGCAGGGCCTGTCGCGTATTGCCGAAGCTTCCATAGAGCAGGCCGAGGATCGCGACGAGCACGAGCGGGACGATGAGGGTGAGCCGCTTCATCGCACGGTTCTGATTCTCGAATTGGCCTCCGTAGGTAAGGAAGTAGCCATTGTCGAGCGCAACGCGCTTGCGGACCTCGCGCTGCACCTCGGCGGCAAAACCACCAAGATCTCTGCCGCGTACGTTGCTCTGCACGATCACCATGCGCTCGCCGTCCTCGTGGTTGATCAGCTCCGGACCTTCCGTCACACGCACATGTGCCACCTGCGAGAGCGGCACCTGCGCACCAGTGGGTGTCCTCAGCAACAACCGTCCGATGGCCTCTGGCGTCCCGCGATACGTGTCCGCGAGACGCACGACAACAGGGAAGCGCCTGCGGCCGTCGACGATCTCTGTGGCGGTCGCGCCACCGACGCCCGACTGCACGGCTTCGCGAACGTCCGACACATTCATCCCATAGCGTGCAAGCGCAGCGCGGTCGAGATCAAGAACGACTTGCATGGCGCCGGCGCTCACGTCGACGGAGACATCGGCGGCACCGCGGACTGATTCCACCACCCGCCGAATTTCGTCCGCCTTGCGTTCGAGGATTGCAAGGCTGTCACCAAAAACCTTGATGCCGAGTTCGGTGCGAACTCCAGAAATGGCCTCATCCAGGCGCATGGCCATCGGCGCCGTGAAATTGTAGTCGATACCCGGTATCTCGCGGAGCGCGGAGTCCATCCTGACGACGAGCTGTTCCGGCGTCTTTACCGTCCAGCGCTCTCGCGGCTTGAAGAGGACGTACACATCACCGGCGTAAAGACCCATCGTCTCCGTCGCAAGCTCGGGGCGCCCGACCTTCGTGACGATGCGCTCGACTTCCGGAAAGTGCAGAAGCGTTTTTTCGACTTCCTTGGCGATGCTCATGCCTTGGGGAAGCGAGGTGCTGGGCAGTCGCCGCGTCTCGATGAGCATGGAGCCCTCGTCAAGCTTCGGCATGAACTCGGTGCCGAGGAACGGCACTGAGCCCAAGGAGACGATCAACGTCGCGACCGCCGCACCGACAACGATCCGCCGCCGGCCGAGCGCCCAGTGGAGCGCAGCGAGGTAGCGTGTCCGCAACGCGACGAACCAACGAGCGGCTTCTTCCTCTCCGTGCGTGAGAAGGTAGGAGGACACCATCGGCACATAGGTGAGCGCGAGGAGCAGTGACCCGAGCACTGCGACGCACACGGTGAATGCCATCGGGGTGAACATGCGCCCCTCAAGACCTTGCAGGGAGAAGATGGGAAGGTAGACCGCAATGATGATGCAGACGCCGAAGACGATGGGACGTCCGACTTCAAACGCAGCGCGGCGGAGTGTCTCACGGCGAGTACCGTGAGCGGCTCCTGGTGCGCCGAGGCGACGAACGAAGTTCTCGACCATCACGACCGACGCGTCGACGATGAGCCCAAAGTCCAGCGCGCCGAGACTCATGAGGTTTGCCGAGTAGCCAAACTGTTTCATGAGCAGGAAGGCGAACAACAACGAGAGCGGGATCACCGAGGCGACGATGAGAGACGCTCGCAGGTTCCGCAGAAACAGGAACAGGATGAGCGTAACAAGCAGCCCGCCTTCCACGAGGTTGCGGAAGACCGTCGCTGTGGTACGGTCCACGACCTCGCCCTGGTTGTAGAAGGGACGAAGCGTGACGCCCCTCGGCAGTAAAGGCTGAATCTCCTTGAGGCGCGCTTCAACGCGAGTAACGACTTCCCTGCCGTTGGCGCCCTTGAGCATCACAATCATGCCTGACAGCGTCTCACCCCGTGCGTCATATGACACCGCGCCTTCTCGCGGCATCGCGCCGATGGAGACCTGTGCGACGTCGCGGACGTAGACGGGAATGCCGGAGGCACGCGTCGTGATGACGACGTTGGCGATATCAGTGGTATCACCAAGGCGGCCGAGACCACGCACCGTGAAGCGCTCGCCCTGCGTCTCGACATACCCTGCGCCGAAATTGCCGTTGTTCGCTTCGAGGGCATGCTCGACGTCATGCAGGGTGAGCCCGTACCCGGCAAGCTTGCTGGGATCTGCAAGCACGTGAAACTGCTGAACCATGCCACCCCACGAATTCACGTCCGCCACGCCCGAAAGTGTGCGGAGCATTGGCTTGATCGTGTATTCCTGCAGGGTCTTGAGATCCATCAGGGAGAGCGAGTCCGACATCACCAGATACTGAAAGACTTCACCCATTGGTGTTGCGGGCGGCCCAAGGGTTGGTTGCACACCTTGCGGAAGAGCGCTGGCAGCATCCTGCATGCGTTGCGTGACCTGGGCGCGGGCGAAATACAGGTCGACATCATCCTCATAGGAGACGGTGACGACGGAAATGCCCGCCTTCGAGATGGAGCGCACGCCCTTGGTGCGTGGCAACCCCATCATGGAGGTTTCCATGGGATAGCTCACGAGGTTCTCAACCTCGTTGGGCGACATGCCCGGCGCAACGGTGATGACCTGCACCTGATTCGGTGTGAGGTCGGGAAAGGCGTCGAAGTTGATGTTCGCGAAAGCCCACAGTCCGGCTGCGATGAGCAAGAGCGTTGAAGCAACGACGGCGACGCGAAAACGGAGCGCAAATGCGATGAGTCGGTTTATCAGGGTCATCCTGCCGCCATCTTGGAGCGCGACAGCGTGGCCTTGATCGCGAAAGCGCCATCGGTGACGACCAGCTCTCCAGCTTTCACCCCTCGCAGGACTCGCGTTACTCCAGCTTGATCGCTTGCGCTGTCGATATCGCGCCGTTCAAACCGGACCCTTCCCCCGCCCTGCGGAGTCGCGATGAACACTACCCGACGGCCATCGAGGAGCATGACCGCGTTCGTCGGCAGCGCGACGGTTGTCACGCGCGCACCCGCATCGAGCCACACGGTGGCGAACATGGCCGCGCGCAATCGGTTGCGAGTGTTCATGACGGCGGCACGCACGGGAAGTGCGCGCGTCTGGGTGTCAAGTGCCCCGCCGACGCTGACGACACGGGCGTCGAACGTGTCCGCTGGAAAAGCGGCCACTCCGAAGCGAACACGCCCTCCGTGTGCGAGGGACGATGCGGCCCCTGCCGGGACGGAGGCATCCAGCCATAGAGAGGTAGCGTCACTGACGGTAACCAGTGGTGCACCGGCTGGGACGACCATGCCCGGGGATACATCGCGGCTGAGTACAGTGCCCTGAATTGGAGACCGAATGACGATCGCCCCATCCTCAGTGCGCACACCGAGAGTCGATACTGTGCTGCGGGTTCGGGCGAGCTCTGCCTGGGCACGCATCAGGTCTGCCTGAGCAAGTGCATCATCCGCGTGCGCTCGCTCAACGTCTTGCCGGGGGGCAGCCTTCGCAGCCAGCAATCGCTCCGCGCGCTCGCGCGCAACGCGTGCGTACGTTGCTGCCGCCGTGCGCCCCGACAGATCTGCCTGTGCTTTCAGGAGTTCGGCTCTCGCTGTGCTCGCGTCCGGGCTGAGTAGCGTGACAAGGGGTTGGCTGCGGCCTACGCGTTCACCGGCCTGCACATGTACCGTGATGACGCGCGCCTGCAACGGTGCACCAAGTCGAGCCGTGCGATCCTCGTTCGGCACCAGTTGGCCAGGAACTTCGATGACGCTGGACGCGTCGACAGTTGCCGCCGCGCTCCAGCGAATGCCGCCGTGCTGCACCTCGGTGGCCGTCATGGTAACCGCACGGGTCGTGTCACCACCGGTCGCGCTCTGTGCCGCAGCACTTCTCGCGCTGTCAATGGCGGCACCAGATTCTCCACAGGACGCCGTGAGGACGCAAAGGGCGGAAAGAACGCACCCAACCACCCGCGGGCTCCGAGGAGATGCAGTGTCAGCGGTCGGGTCGCCGCATCTCGGCGTGAGCGATCTTTGGCTCACCATGGTGTGGTGCGCGGAAAGTTGAGGGAAGACAACGCCTGAGACGGGTCGAAACCCGCAGCGACGTAGAGCGCGAGGACGGCATCCTGCTGCGCGTAGCGAGCGCGAACGTATGTGAGTCGCGCGTCAACGAGCGTGCGTGTGGCGTCAAGGACAGACAGCAGCGGCACCGCACCTTCTCGGTATGCGGCGAGTGCCACGGCGCGCGACGCATGGGCGCGGGCTACAAAGCCGGATCGGAGGATGCGCACGCGCTCGGTGAGGATGCGCGCCGATTCGAACGCGCCGACAACCTCGGCGGCGGCTCGAAGCTGTGTCCAGCGCAGCTCTTGCTGCGCTACCACGCTCTCAGCGCGTGCGCGCTGCACTTCACCGCGATTCTGGTCGAAGAGTGGCAACGGCACACTCACACCCGCGATCATGGAGTATGAGCCGCCCGTGCTCTTCGTACCAATCGTCGCCCCTGCTTGCCTGACCGTGAGGGCACGCTGTAGCCCAACGTCTGCCGCCGCTCCGCGTGCTCTCGCGGATGCCGCCGCGACGTCTGAGCGAGTCGCCAAGGCCCGAGTCGAGAGCTGATTGGCGGCATCGGGCGCCGCGCTTCCCAGCAACGAAGTGGTCAACACGTCCAAGGGGCCGGCCGCCGCCTCGTCGTCAGGAATGACATGCATCGAATCAAGCGCGGCGACATCGCAGACCGCCGAGGAGCGGCCCACGAGATACGGCTGCAGGCTCGCCCGCGCCTGGGACGATTCCGCGAGCTGGAACGCTCGATCCGTAGCGGTGCGATCTTGCTCCACCTCGAGCCGAAGGAGGTCTCCCTCTGCGGTCGCGCCTTCACGTACGCGCGTCCGCGTATAGGTCACGAGGCTGTCGAGGCCTGCGAGGACCTGGTCGGCGGCCTCGACTGAGAATTGTGCAGCGGCCAGGCGATGAAAGGCGCGGCCCGCATCCAAAACAATTCCCCTGCGCACCGAAAGGAGATCGGCTTCGTACGCGGCAAGATCATCACCCGCTCGTTGGAGTCGTGAGCCACGTTGCCAAAGCTGCTCAAGCGGCACGCTCGCGAAGGTCGACGTTTCCCGGATCACACCGGGCGCAGTCGCGTGTCCTGGAAATCCCGCGTTCTCCACTTGATACGTGAGTACCGGATTGCCGAACGTCCCCGCGGTTGATCGCCTCGCGCGGGCCGCCGCGACTCGAGCCTCAGCCGCGACAACGAGCGGGTGCGCGTCTGTCGCGGCGCGCAGCACGGACAGGAGCGTAAGTGAGTTGCCATGGGAGGCGCACGGGCCTGCCGGCTGCGCGCCCAGCGCGCTCGCAGACATGGCCGCTATCGTCAACGCGAGCGCGCAACAGCCTAACGCGAGTCGTCGAGGGACGACCCGAACCAGAGGTTGGAACATTGGCCTGACCAATGAAGGGACGTGCGGACGTCCCCTCGTGGGACGCCCATCAGAGTGCGGGTCCCCGGTTACTGAAGCGCGCGCGTTGAACGGCGGCGCGACAACCGAGGAGAGCGCGCGGCGCGAGTCACCAAGGACGCGCCGACAGACTCATCCGAGGGGCGGGGCGCGAGGCTGCGCAGGTGCACCGACACAAGTTGGAGGTCGGGCCTCACTCGCAGCAGTAAGTGCCGACGCAGAGCGGGGCACGAGCACGGTAGTGAGGAGCTCCAGCGCCACACCCGCCGGTAGGCCGATGGCCGCAACCCGCTGCGACGCCACGGTGATTGCGTGCAGGACACTGTGCTCGGCAGGCGCTCTCTCCAACTCGCCACTGTCAGCGCCACACCGCACGGAGATGCCGCTGCTTGCAACGGCGCGGTCGAAGGAAAGCCGCTCGGCCAGGTGCGCCTCACCGTGCGCCACTTTTACAGCCGAATCGCTCGCCAGACCGGCAAAGGCGAACAGCGCGAGGAGGAGGCGGAGCGGCAGAAGACGGCACATGCTCGTGAATTTACGGCACGCATTGGGAAAACGCGACCCCGCATCTACGCCACGCGCGCGGCAGCGCTTGTTCAGCGACATCGAGAATCGTCATTTCCTGTGGGTCCGCTCACAACCGCGTCGAGTGGTCACAGATCGTCGCTCTCGCTAGTGCGATACTCCGACGTTGAACACGTACGTGCTCCGCGAAACGTCCCAATCGCTCGCCGGGCCGCCCCCGTGCCGGCTGACGAACGCCGCGCGCAGCATCCACGGCCCCGCCTTCGTAAGGAGGATGTGCGCGACCCCGTTCGCGTCGGCAACGAGGCTGACCGGAGCGGAGCCCGGCGTTCCGGTGCTGTCCATCGTTCCGGTCGCGTCAATCGAGATGCCGGCGACTGCGTGCCCCCCACCAATCACGCGTACGTGCAGCGTGTCTCCGACGTGCAGGTGTGCGGGGTCGGACACGGGCACGAATTCCAGTGAGAACCCCGTGGAGCGCGAGAAGGTGCGAGGCCCACCGCGGCCGACCTGAACCGCCGTCGCGGCATACGAAGTGGAGGTATAGGACACACTGTCCGGCCGGCTGAAGGACGAATCGCGCTCGATGCGAGCGGCTTCACTCGCGCCGCCTTCGAGGCGCAGGAAACGGAGGAGCCCAGCGGGCGTCGATCGCGTCGTCCTCGAGGCCATCGCGACGGCGACAAGGTACTGCCCTGCGGCAGCGGGCTTCTGATGCAGGCGGAGCGCGGTTCCCTCAACCGTCATCTCGGTGATCTTCATCTCCCCGGTCGCACCGATGAGTCGCGCATCGGCGATACGTGCTGCCTGCACTGCGCTGCCAGCGGGGAAGCGGGTGCCGGACATCCCCTTGACATGCACGACATTATCCCCCTCGACGGCGAACAGGTCGGGAATGATCCAGAAATCGTGGGCGGCGGCGGTGGCTGCGAGGCCGAGGATTGCGATGATTGCAGGCACTCCCGTCAGCATCAGGCGGCTGGCGCGTCGTGGCGACGAACGTGATGTGAAAAACGTCATGTGGATGCGCGGTTGAGGGGACATGAGGAAGTAACGTGGCACGAACCACGCACGGCGGAGAGTATCTCTGAGTTTAGGCTGCGTAAAGTAGAGCTGTGGATTCGCAGGCAGGAATCGAGTGCGCCAGAGCGTGCTCGGCCGCAACGGACAGCTGGGTTGACATAGGGGGAGGGGGTACCTATATTCACTCGTATACCCGTGGAGGGTATATCTCATGGAGGATACAATGCCGTCTCCCGTCGCTCTTCGCATCCAGGGCATGAGTTGTGGTCACTGCGTTGCTGCTGTCGAGCGCGCACTCCATGCGACACCAGGCGTCACTGGCGTGTCGGTGCACGTTGGCCGCGCGGACTTTGACATCGAGGCTTCGGAGAATCACACTACCGTGGTCGCTGCGGCGGTTGAAGCGATCGAAAGCGCCGGATACGACGCCATGATCGACGAGCGGCCCGTCCCGGCGAGCGAAGCAGCTTCGGGATGCTGCTGCGGGAGCGCTCGCACGCCGGACACGGTCAGCCTGGGGAGGCGAGCACAGTGACGACGACAGACTGGCTCGTCGTTGCGGTGGGGCTCGCTGCACTTGCATGGGTGAACTGGTACTTCTTTTTCGCCGAGCGGGCCGTCGCGGCTGCAGTCGCCATCAGTGGCGCCGGCTCGAAGACGACCGAGGGCGCCGAAGAGCAGTCCGCGACCATCGTCGTGCATGGTGGGTACTCGCCGGCGTCCATCCGCGTGAAAGCTGGCCGCCCGATACGATTGACCTTCGACCGGCAGGAGACATCGAGCTGCTCCGAGGAGATCGTCTTCCCCGATTTCGGGGTGCGGAAGTTCCTGCCGGCGAACGAACAGACGACGCTGGTCGTGACTCCGCCGACGCCCGGCACCTACGAGTTCACGTGCGGGATGTCGATGCTGCACGGCCGCCTCATCGCCGAATAGGAGGCAACCACTCATGGAAGATACGAAGCCGGCACCGGCGGTCGCCCCGCCGAAGGGCGAGCGAGTCGTGATTCCTGTCACCGGCATGACGTGCGCCGCGTGTCAGAGTCGCGTTCAGCGCACCCTCAACAAGACACCGGGCGTGCAGGACGCCACCGTCAACCTCATGATGGGCAACGCATCGGTGACGTACGACCCGACCGCCACCGCTCCAGCTACGCTCGTCGAGACCATCCGCAGCACCGGCTATGGCGCGGAGCTTCCAGTACCGAACCGTTCAGCGTTCGAAGAGCAGGCGGCGCGCGATGCGTCGCAGCAGGAGGAGTTCGCCGCGCTGCGGCGCAAGGCCATCGCGAGCGGCGTCGCGGGTGTGGTCGCGATGTTCGGGCCCATGCTCGTGATGGGCGCCTCCTGGACGCCGTACGCGCTCCTCCTGCTCACCGGCGCGGTCATGCTCTGGGCCGGCCGGCATTTCTTCACGAGCGCCTGGGCGGCATTCCGGCATCACGCCGCGAACATGGATACGCTCGTCGCCGTGGGGACCGGGTCTGCGTTCATCTATTCCGTCGTCGCCACCTTCGCACCGTCGATCTTCACGAGTCACGGGCTCACGCCGGATCTCTACTACGAGCCGGTGATCATCATCATCGCGCTCATCCTCACAGGCAACGCGTTCGAGGCGCGCGCGAGACGCCAGACGTCGACCGCGCTTCGCGCCCTCGCGCAGCTTCAGCCCCCGACTGCGCGCGTGGAGCGAGATGGCGCCGAGCTGGACGTTCCCGTGGAATCGGTGCATGCGGGCGACGTCGTCATCGTTCGACCGGGCGAACGCGTTGCCGTGGATGGCGCGGTGCTCAGCGGCGAGAGTGCGATCGACGAATCCATGCTGACGGGAGAGTCTGCTCCCGTAAAGAAGACGGCTGGCGATCGCGTCATCGGTGGTACGATCAATCGTACTGGTGCACTTCGCTTCCGCGCCACGACACTCGGCGCCGACAGCGTTCTTGCCCAGATCGTCCGCTTGATGCGGGATGCGCAGGGCTCGCGCGCGCCGATCCAGGCGCTCGCCGATCGCGTCAGCGCGATTTTCGTCCCCGTGGTCATGTCGATTGCGATCGTCACCTTCGTGACCTGGTTCCTCGCCGTGCACCTGAGCGGCGGGACGGGGGGAACGGCGGCCGTCCGGGCCTTCGCGAGCGCCGTCACCGTCCTGATCATCGCCTGCCCCTGCGCCATGGGGCTCGCCGTCCCCACGGCGGTCATGGTCGCCACCGGCAAGGGCGCCGAACTCGGAATCCTCATCAAGGGCGGCGAAGCGCTCCAGCGCGCCGGAGACGTGACCACGGTGTTGCTCGACAAGACCGGGACGGTTACTGAAGGGCGTCCCACGGTGACTGACGTGGTGCTCGTGACCTCCGCGGCGTCCGATGCCGACCGCGCCCGTCTCGTCTCGCTGGTTGCCTCGCTCGAGTCGCGCAGCGAGCATCCGGTGGCCGACGCGATTGTCCTGTACGCGAAGACGGCGGGCATGGCCGCGCCCGCGCCAGACGCGTTCGAGGCGCATCCGGGGCGCGGGGTCAGCGGCACGGTTGGCGGGACGCGCGTCGCGGCCGGAAATGAGGCGATGATGAGCGGCGATGGTATCGACGTCGCCTCCCTTCGGCCGGATGCGGATCGGCTGGCTGCACAGGGGAGAACACCGATGTACGTGTCGGTCGATGGGGCCTTGGCCGGCATCGTGGCCGTC
This sequence comes from Gemmatimonadaceae bacterium, assembly GCA_043758185.1. Lineage (GTDB taxonomy): Bacteria > Gemmatimonadota > Gemmatimonadetes > Gemmatimonadales > Gemmatimonadaceae > AG11. The sequence continues at coordinate 23,929 of JAYVNZ010000007.1, forward strand.
GCTGATCCCATGCGGGAGAGCTCCCGTGCCGCCATCACACGGATGCGGGCAATGGGACTCGAGCTCGTCATGCTCACCGGCGACAATGAGCACACGGCGCGCGCCATCGCGGCACTGGCGGGTATTGACCGCGTCGTCGCCGGCATGCTCCCCGAAGGGAAAGTCGCCGAGGTCCAGCGCCTGATCGCGGACGGCCAGGTTGTCGCGATGGTCGGGGACGGCGTGAACGATGCTGCCGCCCTTGCCGCTGCCGACATCGGCATTGCGGTGGGCACCGGCACCGACGTCGCCGTGGAAGCGGCAGACGTGGCGCTGATGCGCGGTGACCTTGCCGGCGTGGCGAACGCGATTGAGCTCTCCCGGCGCACCATGCGCACGATGCGGCAGAACCTCTTCTGGGCGTTCGGCTACAATGTGATCGGCATCCCGATCGCCGCCGGCGTGCTCTTTCCGGCGACAGGTGTATTGCTGAGCCCAGTGCTCGCGAGCGCCGCGATGGCGTTCAGCTCGGTGAGCGTTGTTGCGAACAGCCTGCGACTGCGGCACGCGCGAATCGGTGCGTGAGCCTCGCATGCCGAGTATCACTTCTGCATGAGGCATGAAGATGGCTGCCAAGCGATCGGAAGGCGGTGCGCCGCTTCCACGCCCAGCTGCGACGTGTGGCTGCGCGACCCACGATGACCATGGTGGCCGCCGGGCGCTGGCGGTGGATCCGGACGGCAAGATGCGCAACCTCAAGCGCCTGCGGCGAATCGAGGGGCAGGTGCGCGGTCTTCAGAAGATGGTGGAGGAGGACCGGTACTGCGCTGACATCATGATGCAGATCTCGTCGGTCCACGAAGCGCTTCGATCGGTGGGCCGTGAGCTGATGCGGAACCACCTCAAGCACTGTGCGACGTCGGCCATCACGGAGGGCGGCGCGAGCGCTGATAGCATGTACGACGAGCTCGTTGACCTGTTGTACAAGCATTCGCGCTGACGACAGAGCACCGACGAAGCGCTGTGCGACAGTGGCTCAAACTTCACATGCTGGAGCAGGGCGCGCCCGGCACGCGGCGGTACCGCATTTTCGCGCGGGTCTACCGCGGCGAGTTGCTCCCGCACGACCACCCTTCGCGGCGCTAGCGGCCTGCCGGATGTGGACCGCGAGGAACTCGCCGAGCGGCTCCACCTCGCCGGGCGACTCGCTCCCGGGGACGACGTATCGGTCCGTGTCGACATGTTCCTTCCACCACGCCAAAGCGCGTTCATGCGGGTGCGAGGGGGCATCGCCGGCAGGGCCGCGCGGGTAAGACGTGAGTGAAACGCGCTAAGTTGTATGATTGAAAAGCGCTAGAGTTGTCAAGTGAAACGCGCTAGAACAATGAAGTGAAACGCGCTAAGGAATGCGGGTGCCCTCACGTCCCCATCGTTTCCTCGTTTTGATTGGGCTGGCTGCGCTGCCAGGGATCGTGGACCGCGGCGATCCGCTGCCGCGCCGTCCCGAACGCGAGGAAGGACCTGCGCCCAGTACGGGCACAAGTCCTTCCTTTCGCGAACGATGCGCGCTACTGCACCAGTTAGTGGTAGAGCGCGGCCATCACCTGCTGGAGCAACGTCGCCGGGACGTTGTTGAAGAGCAGACGGTCAGTTCCCGGGCTCACGATCGCGCGCTGCTCGCTGCCGTCGCGCAGGCGGTAGTACACGTACTGCGACTGCCCGTTCGGGACGACTCGCGATACGGTGTACCCGTTGCGCCGGAAGATGCCGCCCAGCATGTCCGCGCCCTCGTTGGTGCCATAGCGCTTCTTGTACTGGCCCGGTGGCATCTGGCCCGGCTTCTTGGCGAGACCGGGCGGTACGCGGCGTCCGCCGCCACGACGCTCGTCACGGGCATCGCGATCCTCACGATCGTCGCGGCCTTCGCGCCCCTCGCGTCCTCGAAGCACGCCACGCCCATCACGATCGTTGGTGACGTCGCGCGGGTCGCGGACGCGGATCATGTCGCCGGTCGACGTACGAACCTCGTCACCACCGCGCATGTCGTGGCCCTTTCCCTTGTCCTTGTCGTGCCCCTTGCCCTGTGCGTCGGCCGAGCCAGCACCAAGGAAGAGTGCAGCGATCGCGAATCCTGCGAGGCGACTACGTGAAGGCATGGAAAGACTCCAGCGTGAGGGATGAGCGAGGACGGCCCCGCCACCACCACTACTATGCACCTTTGGAGCCGTGCGACGAGATACCCGGAGAAAACGGTAACTCTTTGCGTTTCATTGTTTTACGCATTGTGACGCAGCGCACGAACTGCGGTCGCGTTCGTATCGCGGAGGACACGAGCGGTCCCCACCGCCGGATTTTCCCGCGCCTTCCTGTTCGTTGATGAGGGGCAGTCGACGCCCGGCGACACTCACGGCCGCCAGCGAAAGCCCACCGGATACAGTGGCGACTCGCTGTCGTGTGGAACATCGGAATGCTGTGCGCGCACCGCGTCCATGGAGCGTGGCAACTCGAACGGCAGACGCCCCACGGGGAGAACGCGTCCGGTGAGTGCATCGAGCAATGCGTCATCGCTCGCACCGAACTCGCCGATCAGGGTGGTCGCGAGCGGAACAAGTGCCGTAAGGATGGCCGGCCGGTCCAGGTAGACGACCACGATCGTCGGAACCTTCGCGGACGTGGCCTTGATGAGCGCCAGCGATGAATCCGCGTCCGAAAAGCCGAGATCCCCTTCGTGCTGCATGCGGCCGAAGAAGAAATTGGGGTGCAGCGTCTGGTACGGCGCCTTGATGCGCAGCACGGCGACATCCGCCTCGACAGCGCTGCTTACAACGCGATATCCCCGGGCGCGCGCGACAACGGAATCGACGCCCTGGAGGTAGAGCTTCGCGCCGGCGGGCGGCAGCAGCGCCGCTCCCCCGGTGTGCGCCAGCACAACGAGCGCCCGCGCCTGTGTCCGTGTCGCCTCGGCCTGGTGCGCTGGGGATGCTGCGAGTCCACCGGCGCGGACGGGATCGCTGTACGGATTCTCGAACAGGCCAAGATCGAACTTCACGCGCATGATGCGGGTGACCGCTTCGTCCAGGCGAGCCCGGGTGACCTCGCCGGCGCCGACTGCTTCCGCCAGGGGCTGTCCATCGTCGACCCCACCAAACTGGTCGATGCCCGCATTCATCCCCTTGGCGAAGCGCTGCGCCTTCGTCAGCGTTTCGACCCCCCACGGCGTCCCGATCTGCATCCGTGTCTGCGCCGGCACACCCGTGGAGCACGCAGTACCGCAGTCCTGCGTGATACCCCAATCGGAGAGAATCATTCCCTTGAACCGATACCGACCGCGCAGCTGTCCGGAGAGGAGCTGCTGGCTGAAACCGGTGCCCACTCGCTCGACCGGCGCTCCGTCGATCGACAGCGAATCCAGGATGGCATACGTCGGCATCACACCGACCACTCCGGACGCCAGCGCGCCCAGGAAGGGCTCTACATGCTCGCGGAATGCGCCGCCGGGAAAGCGTGCGTAGCGGCCGTATGCATTGTGCGCGTCGAACCCTTCCACCGACGCACCGTAACCGACCCAGTGCTTGACCACAGTGGCGACTCCATCGCCCGCAAGGTGGGTCGGGCTGCCCTGCATGCCCTGCACGTACGCCGTGACCAGTGCACCGACGCGATCCGGGCGTTCGCCGAAGGTTCCGGAAATCCGGGACCAGCGGGGTTCCGTCGCGAGGTCGGCCTGCGGGGAGAGTGCCATGTGAATCCCTACCGCACGGTACTCCTCACGCACGATGCTCGCGAAGCGACGCACGAGCGCCGGATCGTCCAGCGCGCCGAATCCCAGGGTTTCCGGCCACTTCGAGAATCCCTCGGCCGCCGTGCTCGCGCCGGCGACGCTGCGGAAGTGGCTGCGCGGATCGGAGCTGATGGTGAGTGGAATTCCCAGCCGCCCCCGCTCGGCGATGCGCTGCAGGACGTTGCTCTGTTCCGCGAGTGCGCTCGGCGACACCGCCATACGGGTGAGGAGGCTCGTCACGTTGCGCGCGAGGATCATCGCTCCCACCGCAGCGGTGTCGTACGCTGCTCCAGATGCCATCGGTCCGGTCGCGATGGGTGCCGTGCCGTGCACCGCGGCTCCGACCTTCTCGTCGAGCGTCATGCGTCTCACGAGGTCCCGGGCGCGAACGGCCGAGGGCAGGCGCCAGTCCTCGTACGGATCGAGCTTGCCGTTCCGGTTCAGGTCACGGAACCGCCTGCCGTTCACCGTGATGAGTGATCCCGTGAACGATCCGAGGGGCGGGTGCGTTGCGATTTGCCCCTCGAGCGGAAAGGCAACGAGCACAAATGAGAAATACCGGAACAGCTGCGTCATTGTGGACATGTGGATTTACCCTGGTGCTCTTGATGCATTGTGAGATTGAACGAACGCTCCGGGAACAGCTGCGCGGACGACGGTGTCATGCCGCCAGGTAGGCAAGCATTCCAACCAATCCTGCACCTGCAAGGAAGGTAAGGAGGCCGCGAAGGCGCACCTTCTTGAGATACCAGAGAAGGCCCAGGCCCGTCAGCGAGAGGAAGACCAGAAACCAGCCCGACAGGTCGATGAGCCACGCCCAGGAACGACCAGTGTCGCGCCCTCGATGCAGATCGTTCAGCACCCCGATGGCCCCCTGGTACACGATGTTGAGCCGGTAACTCCCGTCGTGCATGTCGATGACGCAATCGGCAGCGTACCCGGGTGCCTTGAAGCTGAGCGAGCCCTCGGTTTCGTCGGCTCGGCGATCCGCAACGGTGCCGTGCACTCCCTGAGTGCTGCGCAGGTACTCCGCTGCGACGAGCCAATCCACACCGTTGGCCGTTTTCCAGTTCGCCGGCAGCTTGCCTGTCAGCTCTCGCGTTGTTTCGCCGGCGAGCCAGTCGGGGTGATTCAGTGTGACGCCAGTCGCCGCGAAGAACAGCACGACGAGCAGGCTGAACATCGAGGTATAGATGTGCAACCAGCGGAGCACGGTGTGGGCCCGGAGCCGAAGCGGTCGATGACGACGCTCCATGCGAGGAGCCACCGGCGCCGCACTACTTCCGGCGACGGTACTCAACGCTTGCCTGTGCGATTTCGCCGTTGCCCGCGAGGGTCGCGGCCACGGGACGGGTACCGACGTCGACGGTCTGCTCCATTACCTCGTAGCCGCCATGCTCCCGAGCCGCCTCGATGAATACGCGGTACGTCCCCTGATCCACTGGGGCACCACGGTCGTCGCGTCCGTTCCAGACAAGGCTGTATTGGCCCGGCAGTCGAGTCGCGCTGGAGACGGTGGAGATCAGGTCGGTGTTACCACCCGACTGTGTCCCCTGGGCCTCGCGGGTCCACTTTCGAAGCTCCTTGATGTAGCGGGGGCCTCGACCGGACGTGTTGACCCACAGGCCGAGTGTACGCACCGGGCGGCCCGCCGAGTCTTCCACCCAGACGGCCACATACGGACGGTGGTAGCGAGCGCCTTCCTGCTGCGCGATCTCGAGCTGGACGGCCAGCTCGAAGCGGTCATCCCACTTGGTAGTAGATGACCCACCGGCGCCGGCACGGGTAAACGCGGTGAGTCCGGCATACGAGAGCGCAGCCCCCGCCAGGCGAGCGAGCATGCCGCGCCGAGACATCGCGGCGGAGTATCGGGATTCGTTCACGGATCAGTCCTGTTACTGGGTGTGGGGCGGCTCGAACCGTTCGCCGCAACGTCGTAGGGAATAACACGGTCAATCCACCTACTGTTGGTCGTGATGGTGCCATCTGCCTCTAC
>JAYVNZ010000008.1:0-14731 GCA_043758185.1 Gemmatimonadaceae bacterium
CGTGGAGTCGCGCACCGCATAGCCACCGTACTTGTTGGTGGCCAGCGCGAACGTGTCCGTGGGGACAAACGAAACGACAACGCCGGTTCCGGTCAGCTCGCAGACGAAACCGAAAACCGTCGGGACGCGGACCGTCACCTTGCGGTTGTTCGTGCCATCAACCGCCGTGACCCCGCCCTGGTCTTGCGTCATTCGCAGGTCGGTGATGAGGATGTTCATGGCGCTCCGCGCGGCGGCGCGCGCCCGGCGCGAACCGTTGTCGTACTGAAAGCTTCTCGTCTGGCCGAGGATCAGCTTGGTCATGGCCAGGCCGATGATGGCGATGATCGTGAGCGAGGTGATGATCTCGACGATCGTGAATCCACGACGGGACCTTGGGTGGCGGCGCATCACGACCCCAGGTTGAGTGAATTGACGCCCGGTGGCTTCGTCCGGCGGATGATACCCGTCACCTCACTCACTCCCGTTACGCGCGGTGTGACGGTGAGCGTGATGTCACGGTACACCGAGGTGGCCGTGGGACTGACATTGGCCGTCTCGGCCCCCACCGTGTACGTCCAGACGAAATAGCTGTTGCCCGACTTCACCGAGTCCGTCACGAGGTATCGTGTGGTGCCCAGTGAGTCGTAGGGCATCGACTCCACCCTGTTGACCTCCTGGAAGTACGTGGCCGTGCGTTGCTCCACGGTTCCCACGTTGCGCGTCCGCGCCGCCATGCGCGCAGCAAGTCCGGTCAGCGCCGTGAGTGTGACGGCCAGCAGTGTGCAGGCCACCACCACTTCGATAAGCGAGATGCCGGCGCGAACGCGTTCGCGAGCCTTAAGGAGACTGCCATGACGCCTGTTCATTTTATCCTCACGAGTCCGCCGCGGGTCATTCGAATGGTGCGATCGTACGTAGTTCCGTTGCGGCTGTAGATGCCGAGCTTGAGGCTGAGCGTGTCCACACTCAGGCCAGACGGCATGATGTCGAGCGTGTTTCGGCTCACTGAGATGTAATTCAACCTGAGGTCGCCGCTCTTGAATTGCCGCTGGCGATACTTGAGCGTCGTGTCAGAGCGCAGTGCTACTGAAAATGTCCTCGCGACGCTGTCGAACAGGAGGCGCATGGGTGCGCGCTGCCTACCTGCAAGGGCAAACGCCTGCTCGAGGTCCGTGCTCACAATAGCCGCTGCCTTCTGCACGCGATCGCGCTGGATCGTGTCACCAACGGATCGGATGGAGATGGAGGCCACAAGGCTCACGAGCACGAGCACGATCATCAATTCCACCATGCTGAAGCCGTGGCGGGGCGGTTTGATGACCCCGGTAGTGGTCGAGGAGTCGTTGGGCCTGATCGGTCGTTGCATGAGCCTGGGAGTTATTGCTGCTGATCGCACGGGTACGTCCGCACAGCCGCATCGGATTGCCTGTGAAGCAGGCAAGGGGTAGGGCCACATCTGTTTACGGCACGGGTTCATCGCGGCATGTCACCGCACGAACCGTCCTCCACCGAGCGTACAGAGCCGGGCTTCGGCCTGGTACGTGGATGTGACGGTAGGACGACCCAGCCCCCATATCTGTGACACAGGTCACCTTTACAATTTTGTCATCTCTACGCACACGCCTCGCCCCACGCACGCACCCGTGTAAGCAGATGGGAGCGGCCGCACCCCCCGTCCGGGCGTGCTGCCGCTCCCCACCCACTATCCGCCTCGGGAGCGCATCACGCGTCCATATACGCATCCGCCGGCAAGCAGGAGCACACGAGATTCCGGTCGCCATACGCGCTTTCAACGCGCGCCACCGTCGGCCAGAACTTCCGGGCCCGGGTCCACTCCGTGGGGAACGCCGCCAATTCACGCCCATACGCGTGCTCCCACACGTCGCTCACCACCGCACGCAGGGTGTGGGGCGCATGCTTCAGCGGATTGTCCTCGCGATCCATCGTTCCCGCCTCGATCGCGCGTACTTCGTCGCGGATGGCGATCAGCGCGTCGCAGAACCGGTCCAGCTCCGCCTTCGGTTCGCTCTCCGTGGGTTCGATCATCAGCGTGCCCGCCACCGGGAAACTCACGGTTGGCGCGTGAAAGCCATAGTCCATCAACCGCTTTGTGATGTCTTCCACCTCGATCCCGGCACTTGCCTTCAGGCCGCGCGGATCAACGATGCACTCATGCGCCACGCGGCCATTGGCACCCTTGTACAACACGGGATAATGCGGGTCGAGTCGCGCTGCGATGTAGTTGGCGCTCAGGATGGCCACCTTGGTTGCGTACGCCAGGCCATCGCCGCCCATCATGTCGATGTACATCATTGAAATGGGCAGGATGCTCGCACTGCCCCACGGCGCCGCGCTCACAGCGCCCGCTGCGCGTGCACCGCCGGTGGTGATGACGGGATTACCCGGAAGGAACGGCGCGAGCTCCTTCGCCACGCCAATGGGACCCATGCCCGGCCCGCCGCCACCATGCGGGATGCAGAACGTCTTGTGCAGGTTGAGGTGACACACATCCGCCCCGATGTCCCCCGGCCGGCACAGCCCCACCATGGCATTCATGTTCGCGCCGTCCATGTACACCTGGCCGCCGTTGGCATGCACGATGTCGCAGATCTCGCGAATGGACTCCTCGAACACGCCATGCGTGCTCGGATACGTCACCATCAGCGCCGCCAGCGTGTCCTTGTTCGCCTCGGCCTTCGCCTTGAGGTCCGCCACGTCGATGTTGCCCTTCGCGTCGGTCTTCGTGACGATCACTCGCATGCCGGCCATCACGGCACTGGCCGGATTGGTGCCGTGCGCGGATTGCGGAATGAGGCACACGGTGCGGTGCGTGTCACCACGCGACGCATGATAGGCGGCAATCGTGAGGAGCCCTGCGTACTCCCCCTGCGAGCCGGCATTCGGCTGGAGCGACACGGCGGCGAATCCCGTAATGTCAGCGAGCGCCGCCTCGAGGTTCCGAAACAGCTCCTGGTAACCCAGCGCCTGCTCCACTGGCACGAACGGATGCAGCTTGCCGAACTCCGGCCACGTCACGGGAAACATTTCCGCCGTGGCGTTGAGCTTCATGGTGCAGCTGCCGAGGGGGATCATGGAGTGCGTCAATGACAGGTCGCGGCTTTCCAGTGACCGCATGTAGCGCAGCATCTCGGTCTCGGAATGGTGCGTGTTGAAGACCGGATGCGTGAGGAAGTCGCTCGTGCGCGCAAAGCGCTCGTCGAAGCGGTCGTCGAGGTCCTCGCCAAGCCCGCCCGTCTCCGGCGCGGGATGGCCGCCCGCGAAGATCGCGAGCAACTCCTGCACGTCGTCGTCCGTGACCGTTTCATCCAGTGCGACAATCAGGCGATCAGTGCCGGCGCGACGCAGGTTCACCTTGCGCTCGGCCGCGGCAGCGACGACATCATCCACCGCCCCGCCAGTAACCTCCACGCACAGCGTATCGAAGTAATCTGCGCTCAGGATACCATGCCCGAGCTGTTCGAGGCCGGCAGCCAGCAGTGCCGTGCGGCGATGGATGCGCTGCGCAATGGCCCTCAGCCCGTCCGGCCCGTGCCACACGGCATACATGCTCGCAATCACGGCCAGCAGCACCTGCGCAGTGCACACATTCGACGTGGCCTTCTCGCGCCGGATGTGCTGCTCGCGGGTCTGGAGCGCCATGCGGAGCGCGGGCCGCCCACTCGCGTCGCGACTCACGCCAATGATGCGGCCGGGCAGCGTGCGCTTGAACTCATCACGCGTGGCGAAGAACGCAGCGTGCGGACCGCCGTAGCCCAGTGGCACGCCGAACCGCTGGGTGTTTCCGACGCAGACGTCGGCACCCCATTCACCGGGGGGCGGGAGCAGCACCAGGCTCATGAGGTCAGCGGCCACGATCACCAGCGCACCGGCGTCGTGCGCCTGCGCGCAGGTGTCGCGATAGTCCACGACAACGCCCTCGGTGGTGGGATACTGGAGCAGCATGCCGAACACGTCCGCGCCGATGCGCGTCGCACTCGCGTCGCCCACCGTGGTGCCGATGCCGCGTGCGTGCGCGCGCGTCTCGACCACCTGGATGGTCTGCGGATGGCACCGGGCGTCGATGAAGAACGTGTTCTTCGCCTCGCTGCCCCTCGCCTGATACGCCATGAACATTGCCTCGGCCGCCGCGGTGCCCTCGTCGAGCAGGGACGCGTTGGCGATTTCAAGGCCGGTGAGGTCGATCACCATGGTCTGAAAGTTCAGCAGCGCCTCGAGTCGCCCTTGGGCAATCTCGGCCTGGTACGGCGTGTAGGCCGTGTACCACCCGGGATTTTCCAGGATGTTGCGCTGGATCACCGGCGGCGTGAGGGTGTCATGGTAGCCGTAGCCGAGATACGAGCGGAAGATCCTGTTCTTGACGGCGATGGCGCGCAGTGCGGCAAGCGCTTCGTGTTCGCTCCGGCCGGCATGGATCGCGAGCGGCTTCCTGAACCGAATCGCCTCGGGAATCGTGGCGTCGATGAGGTCATCGAGCGTCGCGTAGCCGAGCGTGGCGAGCATGTCCGCGATGTCGGCCGCGCTGGGTCCGACATGGCGTGGAACGAACGAGTCGGCAGCCGTCAGCGGCACCGATCGGATGGACGTCGTCATGGGAGCCTCAGACACGTTGGTACGCGTCGGTCGTATCGTCAGTGATGTGAACAGTCGTCCCCAAAGTTATGTTCGGGATGAAGCGCGTGGCGCTCCTCAAAAATAACGAGTTGACCCGTGCGCTGGCGCCTGCTGCAGACCCCACCCCTGGACGGACCGTCCAACATGGCCCTGGACCACGCGCTGATGGCGCGCGCGCGGCAGGGTGGCGAGGCCGTGCTGCGGGTATACGAGTGGTCAGCGCCGGTGTTGTCGTTGGGCCGCAACCAGCGCGCGCGCGGCGTCTACGTGAACCAGGCGCTCGAGAGCAGGGGCATTACGGTGGTACGCCGGCCAACCGGCGGGCGGGCCCTGCTGCACCATCGCGAAATCACCTATAGCCTCACGGCGCCCGCCAGCACAGGCGAGCCACTCGGCGTGATGTACCGGCGAATGAATGGCCTGCTGCTCGACGCCCTGTCAGCGCTGGGAGTGGCAGGAGTGCTCGCACGCCCTGTCGCTCGCTCACGGCCTCCGACCGCGATGCCGTGCTTCGCGGAACCGTCCGCCGGAGAAATTGTCGTCGATGGGAGAAAACTGGTTGGGAGTGCGCAATGGCGCGACGATGGCGCACTCCTGCAACATGGCTCCATCCTCGTGTACGATGATCAGGGGCTGCTGCCGCTCCTGATGCGCGACGCTTCCCACTCCGCGCCATCACCAGCCACGCTTCATGCGTTGCTTGGGCGCGCTCCGCGGGCGGCCGAGTTGGCCGCTGCGCTGTTCGCCGCGGTTCGCCGGACCGAGGATGCGCTCGCCACGCCGCTCACGGATGCGGAGGTCGCGGCACTCGACACTTCACGTTTCGTCCACCATTATCTCAGTGCTGCGTGGACCTGGTGCCGGTGACGACAACGCCCGGCAACAGTCATCCTCCAGCAGCCCACTTCCCTTTCCAATACCCATGCTCCGCTCCCTCCGCTTCACGTCTGCTCGACTGCGACTGGCCATTCCCCTCGTTGTCGCCTCGCTCGCAATTGAGGGGTGCAAGGGCCTCGATGACACGAAGGCAGGCGGACCAGCCGACGTTGGCGGAACACTCGTGATCTCGACGCCGTCCGACGCGGGCACGATGTTGCCGCCGCTGATTCAGGGCATCACGGACCGGCAGGTCACCGACCTGCTCTACGACCGCCTCGCGGAAATCGGCGACGACCTCAGTTCGGTGGGCGACAAGGGTTTCAAGCCACAACTCGCGGAGCGCTGGGACTGGGCGGCGGATTCACTGTCGATCGTATTCCACATCAATCCCCACGCTCGCTGGCATGACGGCGCTCCCGTTCGCGCGAGCGACGTACGGTACAGCGTGAACCTCATCAAGGATCGCGCGCTGGGATCGCCTACCCTTCCCCTGGTCACGAACGTCGATTCCGTATCCGTGCGTGATTCCGTCACGGCGGTGGCGTGGTTCAAGAAGCGCACGCCGGCGCAGTTCTACGACCTGGTGTACCAGGTGTCCATTCTTCCGGAACATGTGCTGGGGAACACCCCCGCTGCACAATTGAAGGACGCGGAGGTGGGGCGTCGCGGAATTGGCTCGGGGCGTTTTCGGCTCGTGACCTGGCAGCCCGGCGCGAAGATCGAACTCATTGCCGACACGGCGAACTATCGCGGCCGGGCAAAGCTCGACCGCGTGATCTTCTCCATCGCGCCGGACTTCACCGCTGCCGTCACGCGATTCCTGGCCGGCGACGCGGACCTGTTCGAGAACATCAAGCCGGAGCAGTTTGCGCGTTTCGTCACCGATACGGTGCGGCGACTCCAGCGCTATCCGTCGCTGGCCTATTCCACGCTGACCATGAACATGAAGGATCCCCGGGCACCCGGGCAGTCGCATCCGATCTTCGGCGACCGGGCTGTGCGTCGTGCGCTGACCATGGCGGTGGATCGCAGGGCCATGCTGAAGAATGTGTTCGACACCATTGGCGTGCCGCTGTATGGCCCGTTTCCCAGCAGGGTGTCCGTGGCAGACACCACACTGCCGCAAATTCCCTACGACACCACGAAGGCCAAGGCACTCCTCGATTCAGCCGGCTGGACCGCGGGACCTGACGGTGTCCGCGTGAAGAATGGTCGCCGGCTGGAGTTCACCATCAGCGTCCCGAACTCGAGCGCCCTGCGAAAGCAGTATGCCGTGCTGCTTCAGGACGCGTACCGGAAAGTCGGCGTGTCGGCCACGCCCGACGTTTCGGACTACGCCACCTTCATGACGAAGCTTACCGGCCATGGCTTCGACACGCAGATCAACAATTACGTCACCGATCCTGACGTGTCGGGATTCAAGCAGAGCTGGTCCACTGCGGGCATCGGCAAGGACGGCCCCAACTCGGGCTCGTATTCCAATGCCCTGGTGGATGCCATGCTCGACAGCGCCACGAGTACGTTTGATCCCAGCCGCACGCGCGCATACGCCCGCCGCGCGTTCGAGACCATCATCGAGGATGCACCGGGTATCTGGCTCTACGAAAACGCGTCCGTGATGGGCCTGGACAAGCGAGTGCACCCCGCGGTCATGCGCGCGGACGGATACTGGTCGCATCTGGCCGACTGGTGGATTCCGGCCGGCAAGCGCAACGTGCGCGACAGGATCGGTCTCCGGCCCACTCCGTAACGTGCGGCGGTACCTCGCGGCACGACTTCTCCAGGCACTCGGCGTGGTGGCGTTCGTCACCACGTTCGCGTTCGTGATGATCCACCTGGCGCCGGGCGATCCTGTTGCTGCCGCGCTCACTCGGCCGAACGTGCCGGAGAGCATCCGCCAGGAGTGGAGGGCGGCCTACGGCCTCGACCGCCCGATCGGCGAGCAATACGTGCGGTGGCTGGGTAACGCCGTGCGCGGAAATCTCGGTTTTTCCTTTTCGTACCGGCGGCCCGTGCGCGATGTCTTCGCCGATGCGATGCCGAACACCCTGCTGCTCTCGGGGCTCGGGCTCATCCTGAGTTTCGCGCTCGGCATCGGCATCGGCGTGGTGCAGGCGGAGCGGCCCGGCACTGGCCGCGACAGGTGGCTCGGCCGCGTCTTGCTGGTGCTCTACTCCGTGCCGGATTTCTGGCTGGCGCTCGTGATCCTCATGCTCTTTGCGTACCGGCTGCCGCTCTTTCCTCCGGGGGGCATGACCGACGCGGTGATGTACGATTACCTGTCGCCCGGCGGCAAGCTGCTCGATCGCGTACGGCATCTCGTACTGCCCGTACTCACGTTGGCCGTGCTGACTGCGGCCGGAGTCGCACGATACCAGCGGAGTGCCTTGCTGGCCGTGCTGCCGAGCGACTGGATGCGGACCGCGCTCGCCAAGGGGTTGAGCTGGCGCGCCGCCGTCGCGCGTCACGCGTTTCGCAACGCGCTCCTGCCCGTGATCACCCTGTTCGGGTTGTCGGTGCCAGCGTACGCCACGGGGGCCATCTTCGTGGAGAAGGTGTTCTCGTGGCCCGGCATGGGACTCGTCGTGGTGAATGCGATCGCCGCGCGCGACTACCCGCTGGTCACCGCGGGCGTGATGCTGATGAGCGTGCTGGTTGCGGCATGTGCGCTGCTCGCGGATCTGGCGGTCGCCGCCGCGGATCCACGCATCCGGTTGGGCTGACGTGGCCGGAACCGAGGGCGGTGTTTCACAGCGTGCGACCATGCTTGGACGCCTCGCCGGCGATGCGAGGGCACGCGTGGCTCTCGGCGTGCTCGCGGGTGTCATCCTCGTCGCCATCTTCGCCCCCGCTATCGCACCGTACGACCCGCGGTTCCAGCTGGACATTGCCCACCTGCAGAGCCAGCCGCCGTCGCTCGCCCATCCGCTCGGCACCGATACGTTCAGCCGTGACGTGCTGTCCCGGCTCGTGTATGGAACGCGCGTCTCGCTCACGGTCGCGCTCGTTGCTGTGTCACTGGCCACGCTGTTCGGTACCGTTGTGGGCGCCATCGCCGGCTACCTTGGCGGATGGGTGGACACCGTCACCATGCGCGTGGTGGACGCGGCGTTCTCGATACCTGCGATCCTGCTGCTCATCGTGGTCATCGCACTCTGGGGCGAGATCAGCGTGGTCACGCTCACACTCCTGCTCGCCGCGGTGGGGTGGTTCACCGTGAGCCGGCTGGTGCGTGCGGAGACCCTCGCCGTGCGGGACGCGGATTTCGTCGTGGCGGCGCACGCGCTTGGTGCCTCGGGTTGGCGCGTCCTGCTGCGACATGTGATGCCCAATGCCATCGCCCCGGCCATTGTGTCGGCGACGCTCTCCGTGGGCAACATCATCCTGCTGGAGGCCGGTCTTTCCTACCTGGGTATCGGCGTGCGGCCGCCCACCGCGAGCTGGGGCAACATCATCGAGGAAGGGGCAACCCGGCTGTCCGACGTCTGGTGGCTGACGCTTTTCCCGGGGCTCGCCATTCTCGTCACGGTCTTTGCATGTAACGCGCTGGGCGATGCCTTGCGGGATGCACTCGACCCCCGGCAGCTTCTGTCGGCGCACAACGACGCACCTTTACGCAGGGACGGATGACGGCACCGCTTCTCGAGATCGACAACCTGCACACGTTCTTCTACACCGACAACGGCGTTGCGCGGTCCGTGGACGGCGTGTCGCTGCACGTGAACGCGGGGGAAACTGTTGGTGTGGTGGGCGAGAGCGGGTGCGGAAAGAGCGTGACTGCGCTCTCCATCCTGCGCCTCATCCGGCCGCCTGGCCGCATCGAGGAAGGCAGTGCCATCCGCTTCGAGGGCAAGGACCTGCTCACCCTGGCCGATCGCGACATCCGCCAGGTGCGCGGGAATCGCATCGCCATGGTGTTCCAGGAGCCCATGACGGCGTTGAATCCCGTGTTCACCGTTGGCGACCAGATCGCCGAAGTGGCGCGCATTCACGCTGGCATGTCCAAACGGCATGCGATGGAGAAGGCCGTTGAGATGCTGCGGCTCGTGGGCATTCCGGCGCCAGAGCAGCGTGTGCATGAATATCCCCACCAGCTCTCCGGCGGCATGCGGCAGCGCGTGGTGATCGCGATGGCGCTCGTGATGAATCCTGCGCTGGTGATTGCGGACGAACCCACCACGGCGCTCGACGTCACCATCCAGGCGCAGATCCTCGAGCTGCTGGCCGACCTCACGAAGCGGCTGGGAACGTCCATCCTGCTCATCACCCACGACCTGGGCGTGGTGGCCGAGAATTGCTCGCGCGTCGTGGTGATGTATGCGGGCGAAGTGGTGGAGGAAGCCACGACGCCTGCGCTGTTCGCAAGCGCGCATCACCCGTACACCGAAGGCCTGCTGGGCGCGATGCCCAGGCTGGGTGGCACGGCCGATCGACTCACGACCATTCCCGGAACTGTGCCGCCACCCACTGCGTGGCCGTCGGGCTGCCGCTTCCGGGAGCGATGCATGTACGCGTGGGAGCGCTGCGCCACCGAGCATCCGCCGCTGTACCAGATTGGCGAGGGACATGTGTCGCGCTGCCACCTTGCGGTGGAACCCGAACGTCGTGCGCATCCGCACGCACCCATTGCTGCGCAACTGGGAGTGACAGCCGCATGACGCTGCTTTCCGTCCGGGATCTCACGAAGCATTTCCCCATCAAGCGCGGCGTCTTCGGGCAGGTCAGTGGCCAGGTGCGGGCGGTGGATGGCGTGTCGTTCGACGTCGCGGCCGGCGAGACGCTCGCACTCGTGGGCGAGTCGGGCTGCGGCAAGTCCACCACCGGGCGCGCGGTGCTCCGGCTCATCGAGCCCACGTCCGGCTCGGTGCACTTCGACGGCAACGACGTCCTCGCGCTCGGGTCGGGTGACCTGCGTCGCCTGCGCAGGAAGATGCAGATCGTCTTCCAGGATCCCTTTTCGTCGCTCAATCCGCGCATGTCCATCGGCGCGATTGTGCGCGAGGGACTCACCATCCACGGCCTCGCGGAAGGGGCTGCTGCCGATGCGCGGGTGAAGCAGTTGCTGGAAGAGGTGGGCCTGCGTCCCGAGTACGCCAGCCGCTATCCACACGAATTTTCCGGCGGCCAGCGGCAGCGCGTAGGAATCGCGCGCGCGTTGTCGGTGGAGCCCACGTTCATCGTGTGCGACGAGCCCGTGAGTGCACTCGACGTGAGCGTGCAGGCGCAGGTGGTCAACCTGCTGCAGGATCTCCAGCGCGATCGCGGACTCGCGTACCTGTTCATCGCGCACGACCTGTCGGTCGTGGAGCACATCGCGAATCGCGTGGCGGTGATGTACCTGGGCCATATCGTGGAGCTCGCGGCGGTCGGCGACCTGTACGGCACGCCCATCATGCCCTACACGCAGGCGCTGCTGAGCGCGGTACCGGCGCCTGATCCCGGCGTGAAGCGCGAGCGCATCCTGCTGGCTGGTGACGTGCCGTCCCCGGCAAATCCACCTTCGGGTTGTGTCTTTCATCCGCGCTGCCAGCACCCCGCGCGCGATGCCGCGTGCGCCGCCATCGTGCCGCCCCTCGAGGAGAAGGCGCCTGGCCATTGGGCAGCGTGCATCAAGCAGCCTCCCACCGCTGTCGGGTGGGATGCACAGAAGGACGCTGGCGGTACCAACCCGCCGGAGTTCTTCCTTCCGCGCGCCGCGCTGCATCGCAGCGTGGATGCCACTTCCGCGCACTAATCACTCCGGCGCCAGGCGCCCGCACGCCATGACAGACAAGTCCATATTCGACCAGCCGCAGGCGGGAACGCTGGTGCACGATGAGCCCCCCGAGAACCTGCACATCGTGAACGACCGCAGCTTCTTCGGGCAACCGCGCGGCCTGGCCACGCTCTTCTTCACGGAGATGTGGGAGCGGTTCTCGTTCTACGGACTGCGCGCACTCCTCGTCCTCTTCATGACGGCAGCGATCACCCGAGGCGGTTTCGGGTTCGATCGGGCAACGGCATCCGCGATCCTCGGACTCTATGCGGCCAGCGTCTATCTCGCCTCGTTGCCCGGCGGCTGGATCGCGGACGGCTGGCTCGGGCTCAGGCGAGCCATCTGGTGGGGCGGCGTGCTGATCGCGATCGGCCACCTCTGCATCGCACTCTCGGCGCTCTTCGCGCACTCCGTCTTCTTTCTCGGCTTGATCTTCATCGTCATGGGCACCGGGCTGCTCAAGCCCAACGTGTCCGCCGTCGTTGGCGACCTGTACCCCGAAGGCGGTGCACGGCGCGACGCAGGCTTCTCGATCTTCTACGTCGGCATCAACGCGGGTGCGTTCATCGCCCCGTTCATCACGGGAACGTTGGGCGAAAAGGTCGGGTGGCACTGGGGATTCGGTGCCGCGGGCGTCGGCATGCTGATCGGCCTGATCACCTTCCGCGCGCGAGCCATGGGTACGCTCGGTTCGTTCGGCACGCAGGCGAGCGGTACGCCCGCGCAGCAGATGCGCGTCCGCACCATCACGATCGGCTTCGGCGTGCTCGCGTTGGTCGTGATCGCACTTGGCATGGCCGGCGTCTACACGTTCAACCCCATCGCCATGGCGCAGATGATGAAGACCATCATCCTGACGATGGTCGTGCTGTATTTCGGTTACATCTTCTTCCTTGGCGGGCTGACGACAGAAGAGAAGAAGCGGATGGCGGTCATCTTCGTGCTGTTCGTGTTCGCCGTGGTCTTCTGGTCGGCGTACGAACAGGCACCGACGTCACTCAACCTCTTCGCGCGCGACTTCACGGATCGAACGATCGGCGGGTTCGAGGTGCCCACCTCGTGGTTCCAGTCGATCTCGCCCTTGTTCGTGATCATCTTCGCACCGGTCATGGCGGGCGTCTGGCTGCTCTTCGGAAAGCGCGGAACGGACTTCTCGAGTCCCGCGAAATTTTCCTTTGCGCTCGCATGCGCCGGCGTCGGCTTCCTGATGATGGTCACCGCATCGAATCGCGTGATCGGCGGGGGCGGCACCGTGAAGGTGTCGCTGGTCTGGCTGGTGGCGAGCTACTTCTTCCAGGTGATCGGTGAGCTGGCACTCAGCCCTGTGGGCCTGAGTTCAATGACGAAGCTCGCGCCACGCCGGCTGGTTGGTCAGGTCATGGGCGTGTGGTTCACGGCGTCCGCGCTCGGCAACCTCATTGCTGGTATCGTTGGTGGCGGCGTGGATCCCGAAAAGCTGGAACAGATGCCCATTCTCTTCCAGCGCACTGCGTTCTCGCTCTTCATCGCCGCCGCAGTGCTGGCGGTGATGGTGGTGCCGATCAGGAGGATGATGATGCAGGAGAAGAAGGCGGGGTGAGTGGGACGCCCGGCCTGTCCCTCACGGCCAGGCGAAGATCGACGACGGGACGGTGAGCTCACGGCCAATCTGCACATCGCGCGCTTCCCGGAACGCGAACTGGGTGCGATCCGCGCTGCTGATCTTCACGGTCCAGCGCGCATTGGCACCGCTGTTCATCGGGAACGCCACGTCCACGCGATACATCCGTGCCGATCGCGGTGGCACGGTGGCGAGAATGCTGAATCCCAGTGAGGACTTGATGGGCGTGGTCACGCCAAAGGGAACATCACCTGCCCACTGGCGTCCGGCGTCCGCGAAGACGGCGATTCCCGCATCCGCAAACCCGAACGGCCTGCCAAGCACATAGCGTTCCTCCATGCGGGCCACCACCCGCCGGGCCCCTGCCAGCGACGACTGCTCGTACCCGCGCACGCCGCCGTCCGGGACGCCGAGGACGAGCTGGAATGGCGTGCGTTGCCGGTAGCCGCCACTCCATTCCACCACCATCTGGTTCAGGTTCCGCGGCGTGAACTTGAGGTAGTGCGTGATGCGCCCAGTGGTGAGCGCGCCATCCCATTGCGAGCCGTCCGCACTGCGGCGGCCCTCGCCCTGCGCCTGGACGCGCAGCGTCGCGATGCCGCGCGCGGCGCCAAGGTAGAGGTCACCGGCCATGAAGAAATCATCTTCTCCGGCGCCGAGCGCGGCGAGCCCTCGCCCAAACAGCGTGCCGAGCTGAAATCCAAGGGGCACATCCTGCGTGGCGGTCAGCGCATCGAGGCCCACGCGCCGAACGAACCGGATGTCGCGCACGCCCAGCAGCACGTTCGCGCGCGCGATGCGATGCGGTGGGTACAAGCGCGGCGTGGGGCCCACATCCCGCAGCAGCGCGCCGTCCGGCAACAACAGCCGATCGCCCGTGCGCTCGTCATCGCCGGTCAGTGATGCACCCAGCAACGCCAGGTGCCCGGGTTGTCCGATACGCGCGATCCCGCCCACGTCGAAGTAGGTGCGCTCGCTGGCCAGGGTGGGAATGTCGCCATTCGGTTGGCGAAGCTCCACAAATCCCTTTCGCATTCCTGCGAGCGCGCGCCATGCCACGCGCTGGAGGTCCGTGAGGAACGGCTGCGTGCCTTCCACTCGCCACGAACCGCCCAACGTTGCGCGCTCGGCTTCCACACCAAGGACCCAGGGCCGCCCGAGAAACTGGTTGTCGATTCCGCGAAATGTGAAGGCGTCACGGAGTCCGTCCCCATCGCGCCACGCTCCGGACACGAACACCCCCTGCCCCAGCAGGTTGGCGTTGCCCAGGAGCAGGAACGACACGTTCGGCGAGCGTGCGCGCACGCTTCCGCCCAGGACAGCCGCGACTTCATCACTGGTGCGGACTTCAAGATCCACACCCCCATGATCGTTCGGGATGACGAAGATGTCCGCATCCGCGATGTACGGCTGGGCGCGCAGGATGCGCTCGGACTCTGCGCGGCGCAGCTCGGAGCACGCCTGTCCCTCGTCGAGCAGCATGAAGCGGCGAATGAGCTCGGACCTGGTGGTGGCATGCAGCTTCTGCGCGACGCGCGCGAGCAGGGGCACGCGCTGCAGGCTCGCGACGCTCGGCGCCTCGGAGTAGACGACAATGTCATCGATGCGCTGGCCCATGCAGTCCGCCGTTGGGCGCCCCGAGGGTGCCAGCGGGGGACGGACAGGCGTGCCAGAAGGCTGGGCCCGAATGATCGCCGGTGGTGCCGCCACGAGCGGGAGCGCCGCGAGCAACATCGCCCGCGGTGGAAAGCGCTTCAACACGGACGCTACTTGCCCATGCGCCGCTTCAGCTCCGCGAGCCGCTGCTCCGCTTCGGCTTCCCGCGCCGAACGCGCGCCCGCGCGGCTGAGCGCGTCGATTTCTTCAGCCACATTGGTACTGGG
>JAYVNZ010000009.1:0-4842 GCA_043758185.1 Gemmatimonadaceae bacterium
TTGCCGTCTAATCGCCCGACTGCTCCAACGACCGTTGTGCAGAGTGGGGCACGGACGCTCGGCTGGCAAGCCGCTTTTGCTCGCCAAGTATGTAACCCGAGAACGCAAATCGCTTTGCATGCCGGTCGACACCGAACTGCGGGACGTAGCTATCACGCACGTCAGCGAGCGGTCGGACCATGTCCTTCTGGTCCTGTGCGACAGGCTCGAAAAGAAGCTCGATGCCGTCGCGGCGGAGCAGGAGCCACGCGTGGCGCCCATCAAGTTCGCCCTCTCGGACACACCATCCCGCAACTAGATCAACATCTTCGCCGAGTTCGACCAACTTGCGCCATGCCCAGACCGCGTAATCCTCGCAATCGCCAGCGCGGAGGCGTTCGAAGGTCGAGGGATGTTGCCAAAAGTCGGACTCGCCAAACAGAACGTCGTCGTATTCGTGGCGGCACCCAAGCAACCAGTCCTGAACCTCCTCGAGGGATGTGACCACCACCAGTGTCTCGCCCTTGAGGTAGGACGCGAAATCGAGGCGGGCACCACTCCCATACATGTGGAGCTTCGGTTGCGTAGCGAGACGCTCCCATGGATCATCGATCGGGACATGACGAACTGTAAACTCCCAGAGCGGACGAAACACGCCGGCCAGTATGCGCCTGATCATGACTGGGAGCTTGGTAGAGGCACGCGCGCAGCAATACGCACGCGTTCAGCTGCGGGCGACTTCATAGGCTGCACGCGGAGCGCGCTCCCGCCAAGCGCCCGTCTCTTGCAGCGACTCGTTAGACACCGGATGCGACTCACTCGAAGGGCTAGCGGTCGTACGGCTGTGCGTTCCCATCCAGGACGCGGATGGCGGCGGTGGCCAGCGAATCCGACGCACGCAGCTCCCAGTTGCAATCGCCCATTGCGAGCCGTCCGGCAGAATCGGACCCGATGTCGACCAGGTACGAGCGGCCTATTTTCCAGCGCGGTACCGGACAGACCGTGCGCGGCGATGTGAGTACCTGCAAGGTCGGGGGCACGGAGCCTGGCCCCCGGGACCATCGCCTGACGACCCGAAAGGTCGTCACAAAATCGGCGCTGGACGGTGCAGGATGGCCTCCCGGCGATGAGCGCAGGTGTGATGAATCCGCACGGCCAACAGCGATGACTTCGCCGACGAACCACAGTGCAGGTCGTACTGCGCCAACGGTAGGAGTGCGAGGTGCTCGCCACGCTGCGGCACGTTGCGGCGCCGGAAGGATACCCAGGCAGGTGCAGGTCGTTGGGCACCCAACGTCACGGCGGCCGAAGCGGCGGCAGGACTTGCGGCAGCACCACACACGCTGGCAATGCCCAGCACGAGCACGACGGAGACGATGCGAAGCTGTGGCATAAGACAGGATGATCGCGGAACACTATGTCGTCCAGGAGTCGTGACTGATTGTTGCGGGTGATCCTCGATGACGGCGAGCGTTCTGCCTGCTCCAACGAACG
The DNA here is from genome assembly GCA_043758185.1 of Gemmatimonadaceae bacterium. Taxonomy (GTDB): domain Bacteria; phylum Gemmatimonadota; class Gemmatimonadetes; order Gemmatimonadales; family Gemmatimonadaceae; genus AG11. The sequence continues at coordinate 1,474 of JAYVNZ010000009.1, forward strand.
TCATGGGACATGATCGTGATGCGTGGCTGCGCCGGTGAGTGCGCCAATTCCGATGAGGAGCGTGCTGAGCACCGGCCCGACCGGGCTACTGAGCGTATGAACCGCGCCGGTCGCTGCGGCGAGAAAGCCGACACTTGTACCAATGATGGTGCCTCGAAACTGGGCCGGGACGATCCAGCGACGATGGCGGGCAAGGAAGCCGCTGGCTACTGCGCCGAGCAACCCGCCGACAACGCCACCGATCATCACGCGATTCGCACCAACCGCGTGACCAACGATTGATCCGAGAACACCGCCCGCTCCGGCCAACAGACATGCGGCGAGAAACAATGCTGCGCGATTCATCGGCGATGGACGGATGTGATATAACGCCCCAGCCAACCTGCGGGCGACTCAAATAGAATGCGAGCGAAGCGAGTACTCCATCGATCGCCCGTCAGCTCCAGCGAACGCTATGCTGGCCGGCGGCGCGGATCGCCGCCTTCGTCAGCGAACCAATGAACGAAAGTGCACGCGGAGCAGATGCAGCAAGTAGCTCGCGGCGCGGCCGCTTCGAAGCCAAAGACACTCGCAGCGGGCCCTGCCATGATGACCACGCGACGGTGAAACGTCAGCGCTCCACAGTGACCGCAGGTTAGCGGCCTCCCCGCAATGATGACTCCTTCCGCTTCGGAGCTCAATGGATCCCACCAGCGATGGAAGTGGCAGCATAGCGCCCCAGCTAACATGCGGGCGAATCAAACAAGATGCGAGCGAAAGCGAGGTTCCGCAAAACGCCCGTCCTGCAGCGACACGTTAGACGCCGTACGGCATGGCTATAACTGCCCTGAGCGCATGGAAGCTTCGACCCACGCCCGGTACTCCTCCCGCATGCACGTCCCGCACGGCCGATATCCAGCCGCAAGAGCGGTCGCTTCATCAGCGAAGAAAACGCGATGCTTCGCGTACCCCGTCGGGAGCGCCCCGACGGCGCTCCGACAGTCGAGCTGCCCATAGATGCGTCGGCGGCGGTTGCCGCCGAGAGTACCAGGCACATCGCTTAGCACCTCTTGCCCATCCGGGCCAATCAGCCGGTACTGCTTTCCCGTCATACTCACCCTGTGAGGAGATGCGGTCGGTGTCGAGAAGTCATGACTGGGCTGGCCGCCGAACTTCACGAGGGTTGATTACTCGCGCGTTGCGACGGAGTCACCAGAGCCACATCCGGCGGCGGTCTGACTGTCGCATCATCGGGGACCAACCCATGTATCCGTCGCTCGCCGGACATCAGCGCCGACGACCCCGACGCCGACGCCCACGCGCACAATCATCTATCTCGGCATGGATGTGCACAAGGAGTCGATACAATCGCGATGCTTTCGGAGAGCGCCGATGCACCGAAGCGGCAGGAGAAGCTGCTGAACGATCTCCGAAACTCAAGCAGTGGCTCGCTCGAGTGGCTCGCGACGGGGAGATCTGCGCGTGCTACGAGACGAGCGGCGCGGTGTATGTGCACCGGGCCATCCACTTCAATACGGTGCCGCTAGCGACATTCGACGAACGGGACTACATCATCACTAGCTGACAGAAAGTGGTACCGATGTGCCTGTACATTTCTATTACCTATCTCCCCGCTGCTCACGCAGAGGAAGGCGTCGGTGAGGCGCGACACCGTGAGGAGACTCCGCATCAGGAACGGCGGCCTAAACAGGTCTGTATTCCGCTGCGTGACCTTACCCGCATTGTCTATCTCGGAAGCGCGGGCGGTCCAGGGTAACGATTCCAGTCTGGCTCCGAAGTGCTGTAGGCACCCCAGTCTTTCCCCGCGGACGCTGGATAGCGCCAGCCCACAGGGTCTATGCCACGTGGGGGGCATTCCCGCGGGATAGGTCCGGACCATCCGGACGATCGATAGAACCCCCATGTGGAGTCCACCGCGGCAGCCGGCTCATACGTGTAGTAGGTCGAACCAAGATGGTCGATGACGGGCTTACCCACGGTCGGGCTCTTCCCAGGTGCGCAAATCAACCAAGTAGCGCGATGCGGCTCGCTCAGGAAAAGCGGCAGCCGGAATAGGCCCGTTGAATCGGCCACGTACCGCTCGATGAGATTCGTTCCTCGGTCGAGGTATACGGCCACACCTGGAATCGGCGTCCGATCAGTGTTCAGCACGCGCCCAATGATCTCGACATAGCTGACAGGACGACTTCTCCAAGCGGTCACGCCACCCGCGAGCGCGACGACTCCAACTAGGCCCAAGAGCTTCCGCAAGGGACTCATATATGTCGGGTAGATGATCGTGGTAGCCGCATACCGCCAAAGCTCAGCTGCGGGCGAATCAACAAAATGCGAGCGCGGCGAGCTTCCAAAAATTCGCCCGTGTGGTGCAGCGCAAGGTTACGCCGCGTCAGCGACGCAGCCAGACTTGCAGCCCCGCGGCGATAAGCAGCGCGACCGCGAGGAAATACAGACCTACTCCCTGAGTGCGTGCTTCGCGACCGCGCACCAAATACGCTGGCGTGCGCTGACTGGCGACAGTCCAGGTGCGCTTGCCGCGCCAGGCACGTCGTGCGCTCCAGAACGCACCAGCGCTTCCGACGACGAGTGCAACAACACCGTACCACGGAACGATGCGAACAAGCATTTGCTCCTTGAGGAACGATACGACTGCGTAACGCCATAGTAGAGCTGCGGGCGATTCGAATAGGAGCGTCGCCGGAGCCGGCACTCATCCTTAGCTTCGCTCGTCTGCTCCAACGAATGTCAGGTTGCCGGCGGTTGAGATTTGACCTTCAGCTCAGCTTTGGCAGCGAGCCTTTCTGAAACGAGCCGCTTGAATAAGGTCAACTCCTCTTCGGACCCAAATGCGGCTTTCGGTAGGAACGTCGCCATTTGCTTGTTCTGGAACAAGAGCACGAAGTCCCTGTCCTCCGCAGCCTTCGTAAATGCGGACCAAGCGAGTTGCGTCTTGGCGACGGCGGACTCCATCGACAGGCCGCCTTCAGTGGCGGTATAGGATAAATCTCCCTGAAAGCCGGGTGTGTTGCGCAACAGACGACCGGCAGACGCCCGCATTAGCAGCGGGATACCAACAAGCCAGAACAGCGGTAGGCCGATGATCATGACGGCATTGTGGCGGAGGGCGCCGGCAACGGTTCCGCCATAGGCGAGTGAGATGGCGATCATCAGCAGCGGAAAGAATCCAACTATGGAGTGGAGTTGGAGTTGCCCCGATTCAGTGGAGCGGGCTAGTAGGTTTGGCGGCTGCCACCAGCTTGACGTTCCCATTGGCGCTCCCTCAGCTCCAGGCAGCCTGGTATAAGTATCTGACGAGTGGGTTGTTGGCCGCGTTGTTTATTGCGTCGATATGGTCGATGTATTTCGGCACCA
>JAYVNZ010000010.1:0-5141 GCA_043758185.1 Gemmatimonadaceae bacterium
GCAGTGCGTCGTCGAACTGGCGCAGGGCGCGCTCGAAACCGGCCACATCGCCTCGGTGGCCATACAGAGTGTCGAAATCTACAAGGTTGGCGAACAGCAACCCACCCTGCGCGCCAGAAAGCCACTCCATGATGCCCCGGATGCCGTCCGCGTTGTCCGACGTGTGCCGCGACCGCAGCGAGCGGCCGGCGAAGAGGTCGTCCACCTTGCCTACCCCCGCCCGTGGGACCCCCGCGCCGGCCAGTGCGTCCAGCAACGTTTCGCCCGGCGGCGCGATGGAATAGTCGCGTCGGTTTCCGGTCCGCTCGTACCTGCCCGCCGCGCCGATGAATGGCCGCGCAATCACGCGCGACACGTCATGCGGCGCCACGAGCATGCTGCGCGCCGCCTCGCAGGCGACGTACAACTCCGCAAGCGGAATGACGCGTTCGTTCGCCGCGACCTGAAACACCGAATCGGCCGACGTGTAAACGATCCAGTGGCCGGTACGCTCCTGCTCCGCCCCGAGCCGATCCATGATCTCCGTACCGCTCGCGGCCACGTTGCCGATGACGCCGCGCCCCGTGGCCGCCACGAAGGCATCAATCACGTCGGCGGGAAATCCGTTGGGATACGTGGGAAAGGGGCGATCGAGATGCACCCCGGCAATCTCCCAATGCCCGGCCGTGCTGTCCTTCCCTGCCGACGCGGGACACATGGTGCCCCAGGCACCCTGAGGCTCCGCGGTAGGGAGCACCCCCTCGATGGGCGCCACATTGCCGAGCCCCAGGGCCGCGAGGTTGGGGAGCGACAGCCCGCCACGCGCGCGTGCAATATTGCCGAGCGTATCGCTGCCCGCGTCGCCATAGGTATCCGCGTCAGGAGCGGCGCCCACGCCCACGCCATCGAGCACCAGGATCACTCCCCGCCGCCTCATGCGGACTCGCCCGCACGACCCACGTCGCGGTACCGACGCGGAAGGCGCAGGCGCAACCCCGTCAGGATCTCGTACGGCGAAATATCGCTCGACCTGGCCAGCTCGCCCACGGTAATCACGTCTCCGGCATCTTCACCCAGCAGCGTCACAAGGTCGCCGAGCGCGGCGTTGGTGCCGGTCACGTCGAACATGGTCATGTCCATGGTCACGCGGCCCGCAACCGGAACGCGCACGCCACCCACAAGCGCCATGCCGCGATTGCTCAGCCCCCTGCGGTATCCGTCGGCGTACCCCACCGGCACGGTTGCGATCCGTCGCGGACCATCGGCCTTCCATGTCGCGTCGTAACTCACGGTTTCGCCGTCGGCCACGGTCCGCACTTCCACGATGCGGGCGCGCAGGCTCGCGACGGGCTCGGGAGTAATGGCTCCCCCGTCGAATCCCGCCACGCCGTAGAGAAAGATGCCCGGCCGTACGACAGTCCACGGTGACGGCGCCCGCCGCTCGACGGCGGGCCCGTTCTCGCAGTGCACCACGGCGGGACGTTGCGGCAATGCGTCCAGGGCCTCCGCGAACCGGCGTTCCTGGAGGTCGCGAGTGCCGTCGTCCAGCTCAGCGGAATGGAAGTGGGTAAACACTCCCTGCGGCGCGGCGCGCTCGAACAACGCACGATGCTCGGCCACCTGATGCCAGGGCATTCCCGCGCGCGACATGCCGGTGTCGACCTGCAAGTGCCACGGGCGTGCCGTGCGCACCCACGACTCGATCACCGCGGGGTCGCCGAGCGCGGGGGTCAGGTCGGACCGGCGCAGGGCGTCGATCTCGGTGCGGAGAATGGGCGTGAAGACCATGATGGGACGCGTGATGCCGCCGCGGCGCAATTCGTCGCCTTCCGTGACGGTGGCGACGCCGAAGCCCCATGGATTGAGCGCATCGAGCGCGAGCGCGGCACGCAGTCCGCCTATGCCGTAACCGTCTGCCTTGACCATAGGCAGGAGCGGCACGCCGGCGCGAGCCGCAATGGCAGCCCCATTGCGGCACAACGCGCCCAAGTCGACCTCGACCCAGGCGCGTGTCATATGACGACGCGAGTAGCTATCATGTGTAGACTGAACAAGATACGAGGCCACAAGGACCGATGCAACCGAAGCCGGGACTGGATGAAACGCTGGCGCTGATGAAGGACCTGCGTCGCCGCTGCGACTGGGATGCGGCGCAGACACATGAGTCATTGCGCCCCTACCTGATCGAGGAAGCCTACGAGGTGGACGATGCGATTCGCGCCGGCAACGACAGCATGCTGCGTGAGGAGCTGGGCGACCTGCTGCTGCAGGTCCTCTTTCACAGTGTCGTTGCCGAAGAGCGTGGTGCATTCGACTTCACGGACGTGGCAGATGGTTTCCTTGCCAAGATGAAATCGCGCCACCCGCACCTGTACGAGGGCGGCGAAAGGCAGAGCTGGGAGGGAATGAAGGCGCGCAAGCGGGAAAGCATTGTGGATGGGCTTCCCGCAGATCTCCCCGCCCTGCACCGCGCGTTCCGCCTGCAGGATCGGGCAGCGGGCGTGGGCTTCGACTGGCCCGACGCGTCGGGACCCGCCGAGAAGGTGGAAGAGGAGCTGGCGGAGGTGCGGGCCGAGGTGGCACGCGGAGCGGCTCCGTCAGGGACGGGAGTGCCCGACCCACTTCTGGAAGAGGAACTGGGCGACCTGCTCTTCTCGGCAGTGAACCTCTGCCGGAAACTCGGCGTGCATCCGTCGCTGGCGCTGGACAAGGCCAACGTGAAGTTCGCGACGCGCTTTCAGGGGATCGAGGCGCTGGCCAGGTCGCGCGGGATCGACGTGCGGACGGCCGGGTTGGAGGTGCTGGACGGCCTGTGGGATGAGGTGAAAGGCGGCTGATCCCAATCGCGCTGCAAGACTGCGTTGATTAAAAGCGTTGTCCGGCGGGAACGCGAATCCACGCGAATCAGGCGGATCCACGCGAATCAACATCAGTTGCTGACGAGCTTTGTTCGCCGCGTAGGGAAAGATTCGCGTAGATCCGCGAAGATTCGCTTGATTCGCGTTCGACCCGCCAAACGCACTTCCAGACGCTTTCGCCTGCTACGGCCGCAACCGATGCATCATCCGCGGAAACGCGATCACCTCGCGGATGTGTTGCAGCCCGCAGATCCACGCCACCGTGCGCTCGAGGCCCAGGCCGAACCCCGCATGGGTAAAGGTGCCGTATCGCCTGAGGTCCAGGTACCAGGTGTACGCGTCCAGCGGTAACCCTTCCTCGTTGATGCGCGCCAGCAACCGGTCGTAATCATCTTCGCGCTGCGAGCCGCCGATAATCTCCCCATAGCCTTCCGGGGCGAGGCAATCGTTGCAGAGGACCGTACGCGGATCGTCCGGATTCTCCTTCATGTAGAAGGCCTTTGCCTCCTTGGGATAGTTCATCACGAACACCGGGCGGTCGTAGTCGGCAACGATGAGCGCCTCATCCTCCGCGCCGAGGTCATCGCCCCAGACCGTGGCGCTGCCCTTGGCCTGCACGATGGCCACAGCGTCGCTGTAATCCAGACGGACGAATGGCGCCTTCACCGCCTGCAGCTTTGTGATATCCCGTTCCAGCTCTGCAAGCTCCGCCTGCCGGCGCTCCAGCACCCGATGCACCAGGTAGGACACAAAATCTTCCTGGAGCACCATGTTCGCCGCACTGTCGTTCCACGCCACCTCCGGCTCGATCATCCAGAACTCGGTCAGGTGCCGGCGCGTCTTGGATTTCTCGGCGCGAAAGGTGGGGCCGAAGGTGTAGATCTTTCCAAATGCCGCTGCCGCCGCCTCACCGTAGAGCTGCCCGGTCTGCGCGAGGTACGCGTTGCCCTCGTCGAAGTATTCCGTCGCGAACAACCCCGAGCGCTCTCCGATGGCGGCCGTGAGGATGGGTGTGTCGACGCGCAGGAAGCCGCGCTCGTAGAAGAAATCGTGAATGCCCTGCTCGATCTCGCTGCGGATCACGGCAATCGCGCGCTGGCGAGGAGAGCGCAGCCAGAAGTGCCGGTTGTCGAGCAGGAAGTCGACACCGTGCTCTTTGGGCTGGATCGGGTAGTCGATGGGGCTGGGCCCCACGATCACGAGACTCGTGACACCGATTTCGAATCCTCCGGGCGCTCGCGCCTCCGCGCGCGCCTCCCCCTCGATGGCCACCGACGTCTCCGTGGTCAACTGCGCAAACCGCTCCCACGTCTCCGCCGGCACCTGGCTCTTCACGAACACCGTCTGGCACGTGCCTGTGCCGTCGCGAATCACGGCAAAGGCAATTTTGCCGGACGACCGTACGTGCGTGACCCACCCACGTATCACGACAGGTTGGCCCGCGTGCGCGGACAGCTCGGCAATTCGAACAAATGGTGCGGAAGGCATGGCGAAGGAGGCGTGTCAGTAGCGCGGAATGCTCGCCGCGCCTAGAATCCCGAGGACGCAGCCGGTGATCCGCTGCGGATTTCCGGCGCCTCGGGGCCGAAGCACCAATGCTACTCCACCCGCATGGCGGCGCAAAGTCCCGCTTCGGCGAGATCCTTGCACGAACCATGGCCCTAACCAGATCCCAGTCGACATGACACTGCGCGCGAGGCTTGCCCTCAGCCTCGTAATCATCGCTGCCGTCCTCATTGTGCCGCTCGTGGTGGCACGCGTTGCCATGCAGTCATTGCATCGCGAGATGCGTGACCTGCGCGAAGGCGACTTTCAGGCGTCCCTGATGCTCGGCCGCCTGCGCGATGGCCTGGCGGAGGTGCGCGCGCGTGAGGTGGCACTGTTCATCCTCAAGGGCGACACCGCGAGCCACAACCTGCGGGTGGCGCTCCGGAACGCCGAAACGCTCAGCGACTCGCTGGGCCGCTTTCACCTGGACGGCGCGGCAACGCGCATCCGTACGGCGCTGTCCGTCATCAGCCCGGCCGCCCAGCGGGAATTCGAGGCATTCCGTACGGGGCATGACTCACTCGCGGAGCGCATCTCTGCCGACACCATCGGCCCCGCCCTGCGGGATGCCGAGCACGCCGTGGGGCCGGCCGAGAAGGCGTTGCAGGTGCGGGTGACGGAACGGGTCGCTGCCGCTGACGAGGCATTGACCGACGGGGAGCGGATTTCCCTGGCGGCACTGGCCATCGCGCTCCTGCTTGCCACGGCGATAGCCCTGTGGCTCACGCGCTCCATCAGCCGCCCTGTGTACGCGCT
>JAYVNZ010000011.1:0-2930 GCA_043758185.1 Gemmatimonadaceae bacterium
CCTGAAGTGCGGCGATGAGCTGGCCTGACAGCCGGCTCACGGCGCCGAGCTCCACGGCGCGGCGCGCGCGACGGAAGGCCTGCTCGAATCGCTCATCGTCGAACGGCTTCACGAGGTAGTCGATTGCCGCTGCGTCGAATGCGTGCAGGGCATACTGATCGTACGCGGTGACGAACACGGTCACCGGCATTGCCTCCGCCCCGATCGCACGGACGACGTCGAGTCCCGTGCCGTCCGGCATCTCCACATCGAGAAACACCACATCGGGCGCGTCGGTCCGGATGGCCGCGATGGCCTCGGCGCCACTGGTCGCCTGGCTGACGATCTCCACACCGGATTCCTCGCCCAGCAACTCGGCAATGCGACGCCGTGCGAGTGGTTCGTCGTCCACAATCAGCACACGAACCGGATGGAGGTCGGTCATGGCGTCTTCCTACACGCGATCCGCGGCGACCATCGGCATGCTCGAACGGTCGGGCGCAGCGTCCGCATCCACCGCGGACGTGTGAAAGTCGGCACGCGTGTGGTACGGAAGCGTGAATGTGGCTACAACTCCCCCGCCCGGCGCGCGATCCAGCGTGAGCGTGTGCTCCGGTCCATACAATTGCGCGAGACGGGCGCGTGTGTTGCGCATGCCAACGCCGTCAGGTCCGGTCAGCCCATCTGCATCGGCGAGAGTGGGACCGTTATCGCGGACGGTAATGATCACGATGTCCCCGTCGCGACGGGCGCTGACCTCCACCCGGCCCACGCTTGCATTCGGCAGCTTGCTGACGCCGTGCTTGATCGCATTCTCGACGAGGGGCTGAAGGATCAGATTCGGCACGAGCGCGTCCAGTGCGTCGGGCTCGATGCGAGACTCGACGTGAAGGCGCCCCTCGAATCGGATCTCCATGATCTCCAGGTATTGCGTGAGCACCTGAAGTTCCTGCGCGAGAGTCACCTCCGGCGTGGCAGACTCCTCGAGCGAATGCCGGAGCAGCGCACTCAGGCGCGCGATCATGCGCCGCACCGCACGCGGATCACTCCCCACGAGTGTGGAGACGGCGTTGAGTGTATTGAAGAGAAAATGCGGATCGAGCTGTGCTCGCAGGGCCGCGAGACGCGCCTCCGCAAGCTGCGCCTCCAGCCGCGCCGCCTCGGCAACGAGCCGGGCGCCTTCGGCCTGAAGCAGCAGTGTCTCGTCGTGCCGTGCCTGGAGGCGCAGGAAGTAGTCGCGGGCAAAGCCCGCGGCGAGTACGGCCATGTAGACGATCAGGTCGTCGAGCCAGAAGAGACGGCTGAAGCGGAACAAGGGATCGAAGGGACGTCCGGACCATCGGCCGATGAAGAACACATCGAAGCGCAGATACGCGGTCACCAGGTCGACGGAGCCAGCGACCACCACCCCAACGCCCATGAGGATGAGGACGCGAAGGGGCCATGTGTGTTGCTCGACAGGAAAGCGCTGGCAGAGGCGGAACAGCAGCGGGGTGAGTGCGGCCCAGAGATACGAGTTGCTGATCGCAAAGCCCACCGCGGACGCGGGGAAGATGGGTCTGAGGTGCGCGCTGCGCGGGTCGAGCACGTCACCGGCAGCGGTGAGCACTGCCATCAGAGTCCAGAAGGTGAGAATGAGGGCCGGTTCTACCCACGCCCGTGCCGCACCCGGGGCGGGCGAGATCGCTGCGGGGGATCGGGTGTGCGTGGTCATGGGTTGGCGTGCTGGGTCACGGGACGTCTTCATGGCAAACTCGGTCTCACCTCGCGCCAGACTGAGAGGTTATGCCCGCGGCCGACAGGCGGCAACCGTCATGATACCAGTTGCTGCTGGGCCGGCATGGACTGCGGCCGGCGGACATCAGCTCCGCGAAGGCTAGCGAAGGCATGGGCACAAGCCCCCGCTACTCATCGAAACGCAACAGTCGACAACGCTCATGCCACGATCCCCGCAACTCAGATCGCCACTTCACAACTCGTGACGTTGGGGGGTCCGCAGCGAAACCGAGCGGCCTATTCTCGCATACAGCACGATACGAGCGGGGCGCATCCCGGCCTCGGGTGAACTCTTATTACAAGCGGAGTCGGTCATGACGAGACACACAGGCAGGATACGGAAACTGGTACTGCCACTGTTCTGCATCGCGAGCGTCGTCGGCGCACAGGCAGTCCAGCCGGCAGCCGGCGCGGCGCGCACAGCCTCCGCCGGCGCAGCCCGGGCAGCGGGCCGGATCACGGGCCTCGTCGTCAACGCCCGCTCCACCGAGCCGGTCACCGGCGCCGCAGTCACCATCCGAAGCGGCGCCGATTCCGCGCTCGTGGGCGGTGGGTTCACCCGTGCCGACGGCAGCTTCCATATCGAAGGGATGCGTCCGGGCCTGTACACCGTGCGTGTCCGCGGCATCGGCTACGCGCCAGTCGTCAAGGCGGGCGTCCGGGTGAGCGCATGGCCTGACGCAACGGATGTGGGCCGGATGATGCTCACACCCGTCGCTGCCGTACTGTCCGCGGTGACTGTCACGGAGGAACGGAGTGAAGTCGCACTCGCCCCGGACCGCAACAGCTTTTCCGTGAAGGACATGCCGGCTGCGACCGGTGGCACCGTGGTCGACGTCCTCCGCAACGTGCCCGCCATCGAGGTGGACGGCGACAACAAGGTGAGCCTGCGCGGCAACGAGAACGTCGTCGTGCAGATCAACGGGCGCATCACACCCATGCGCGGCGACCAGCTCGGCACTTATCTCGCCCAGCTTCCGTCGAGCATGGTGGCTCGCGTGGAAGTGGTGCCCAACCCGTCCGCGAAGAACGATCCCGATGGCATGGCCGGCATCATCAACCTCGTGCTCACGGAGAACACCGAGCTCGGCGCCAGTGGCGGATTCACCGCCGGCGGCGGAAGCACGGGCCAGATGAATGCCTCGGGGAATCTGGGTTATCAGAAAGGTGCGCTC
>JAYVNZ010000012.1:0-12029 GCA_043758185.1 Gemmatimonadaceae bacterium
GTCGTCCAGCTCATGAGCGCCGGACTCGAACAGTTCCGCACACCCATCATCGACGCGCTCCGCACCCTCGTTGCCCCCGCCGGCATCCTTGCCCGCAACGACGTCTCGCTGCGCGCCAAGGAAGGACTCGGCAGCGACGTCGAACTCCTGCACGGCACGGTCCCTGACGAAATCGAAGTCCACGAGCACGGCGTGCGATACCTTGCCGCCCCGTGGCGCGGACAGAAGACCGGCGCCTTCCTCGACCAGCGGGAAAACCGCGCGCTGGTGGGCCGCGTTGCGCGCGGCCGCGCACTCGACTGCTTCAGCTACCACGGCTCATTCGCGCTGCACCTCGCCCAGCACGCCGACCACGTCACGGCACTCGACACGTCGGCCCACGCGCTGTCGCGCGCGGCGGAGAACTTCCAGCGCAACGGTCTCACCAACGGCGCGTTCGTCGAGGCGAACGCGTTCGAGTACCTCAAGGCCAGGGAACGTGATCGCGCACAGTTCGACACCATCGTGCTCGATCCACCTGCCTTCGCCAAGACGCGGCCAGCGCTCCCCGCCGCACTCCGCGGCTACAAGGAAATCAACCTCCGCGCGATGCGACTCCTCTCACCGGGGGGCTTGCTGTTCACGGCCAGCTGTTCCTTCCACCTTTCCAGACCGCTCTTCCTCGAGATGCTCGAGGACGCGGCCGCGGACAGCGGGCGGCGCATGGTGCTGCGCGAACTTCGCGGACAACCGCTGGATCACCCCGAGTTGCTCACAGTGCCGGAAACGGGCTACATCAAGGGCGCCTTGCTCGAGGCGCTGGACTAAGCCGCAGTTGACTGGCAATCCGGGCAGAAGTACGTCGATCGTCCGGCCTGCACGATTCGCTCGATGCGCGTTCCGCAGCGCCTGCATGGGAGACCCTCACGGTCGTAGACGTCGAGGTGCACGGTGCTGTCATCTGTGTACCGTGTACCCGTCGCGCGCTTGAGCACCGCGGCGATCGCCGTGCGGAGCGCCTTCACCTGCGCGGTGGTGAGGAGCCGACTCACGGCGCGGGGGTCGATGCGTGAGCGCCAGAGTGATTCCGCCGCGTAGATGTTGCCCAGGCCCGCCACCAGGGACTGATCGAGAAGCGCGGGCTTGATGGGCCCGCGGCGCGTCGCGAGCGCCGCAGCGAACTGGCTGGCTGTCCACGCGGCATCCGATGCATCGGGGCCGAGTGCCAGGTCGGGATGCGCGCCAGCCGCGTGCAGTTCGATGGTGCCAAGGGCGCGAGCATCGACGAACACGAGACGCGTGCCATCGGTGAATTCGAAAACGGCCCGTGCGAGCGGCGGAACCTCGTCGGTGATCCTGCCGTACGCCCAATCTCCGTTCATGCGGAAATGCGCGTGCAGCAGGCGCCCGTCGGCCAGATGCATCATCTGGTGCTTGCCGCGCCGTTCTACCCGCGTGATTTGCGCACCCTTCAACGCGCGCGTTCGTGCGGGGGTGAGTGTACGACTCAGTGAACGATGGAGCACGCGCACCCGGGCAATGGTTCGACCTGTCACTCTGCGACGCAGGGATTTCAACGCCGCTTCGACTTCCGGAAGCTCAGGCATCCATCTGGGGGATGGGGGATGATCCCTGGGGTGTGCGACCACCGACGAATACAAGGTATGTGCGGTGCATCACCGTTGGCTTGCGACCTGCGTCGCGTGAGTTCACGGAATAAACACAGTTATAAACATTTGATCTAACGTTATTTGTTACAGCTACTTGCGCGCTTGCTTGAATGTTCTAGCTTAGACGCGTCCCCAGCCCCTTTCCGCATGGCGCAGCGGCAGTCCCGATCGCTCAAGCACGAGTACGAGCTGTACCTCGAGCGGGAGATCGAGAATTACAAGGAGTCTGTGCCCCGGAGTGTCCTCCTCTCCATCGCGGACGAAGCCGTGCGCGTGCTGGACGCGCAGCAGCAGTTCGGCCTCACCGAATTCCTGCTGTGCGCGGAGGTGGACCGGATCATTTTTCGACGGCTCCGCCTGCCCAACGTCGCCACCTGGGGACGGCGTCGCATGAAGGAACTGGTGGAACTGCGGCGCCCCGAGCACTGGGGACTGAGCCGGGACGATGTGGTGGTGCGTGCCGTGCACCCCGTGGTTGACAACAGTCACGTGCTCGTGGCCGGCATCTCGCTGGAAACGCCCGCGCTCTACCTGGCTGCCAATGGCTGCGAGGTCACCGCGCTTGCCGATGCCGACGCAGTGCAGCGCGTCATGGATGCGGCGGCCGAAGCGGGGCTCGGGGAGCGAGTGCACGCGAGTGCAGAGGCGCTCCAGTCGTTCACACCGGACAATCCGCTCACGGCCGTCATCTATACGCCCGCTGCTTTCCGGGGCCTCAGTGCCGCCGAACGCGCCCGCGTGATCCAGGTACTGCAGAGCGCGACAGCGGATGGTGGCGTGCACCTGGTCCAGACAATCGTTGCCGGCAAGCGGACTGCCGTGTCCATCGAGGAGCTGCGCCGCCGCTATCGCGGTTGGGACGTGACGGTGGATGAGGACGCGCCCGACACCTTTCTGGCGCGCAAGGGAGTCGCGTAGCAGGAGCCATCTCTGGTCAGGGTCGTGTGTCCTAACGACACCAGTGTCTCCTCCTGGAGGTATCGCTTCGACACAAAACGATCGTGCGTCGATCACTAGCAATGACGTAAGTGCTTGTCACAAATACCCTTAAGAAATGTGTCGGCACTGGCCTCAATGGTGCCTTTGAGTGCGGTGCCCCCGCCCGTTCCGGGGGCATACCTCAGCATTGTCAACTATATGAAGCACGACGTACACGCCGCTGATGAAGAGCCCGTGGGAATTGTGATCTCCCGCGGGTGGGAACCTGAAACCACGCCTCGGTTCAGCGCCTATGTTTGGGCGCCCTCGCCCGAGGACGACCTCAAGCCTGAAATCGTCGTCGCCTGAGTTTCTGGTATCCACTCGTACGGCACGCCGCGGAGATTTCTCCGCGGCGTTCGTGTATTCGCTGTGCCCGGTACGCTGCTTGCCTTCGTTGCGTACGTGGACAACACTATCGAGTGGGAAGAGGAACGCGCCCTTCTACTGGGCCGACAAATCTCGGAGCTCGACCTCGCGATCCGCGGTACCCGGGTAGAGCGCCTGGTGGCCCGCCTGTACGAAGAGCTTGAAGAGCGTGGCATTGCCTTTCGACCACCTGTCTACCTGAGCGACGAGTGGGGCTGTCCCGACGGCACCCCCCTCATCGGGGTTCCCTTCTACCTTGCCGACGCTCGGCTCGAGCGACTCGAGGCGGAGCACTCCGGCTCTGTCGAAGGCGATGATGAAGCGATGCGGTACCTTCGCCACGAGGCCGGGCATGCGGTGAACTACGCGTTTCACCTGTACCAGCAGGCCGATTTTGCATCCACCTTTGGGGATTACGCGCAGCCCTATCACGAGCATTATCGAGCCGACCCCTTCTCGCGAGCGTACGTCCGGCACATTCTCGGGTGGTATGCGCAGAAGCACCCTGATGAGGATTTCGCAGAGACGTTCGCGGTGTGGCTCACGCCAGGCCTCGACTGGCGTCGCGTCTATGCGGGCTGGCCGGCGTCGGCGAAGCTCGAATGGGTGGAGTCCGTCATGCGAGACGTCGCCACCCAGCAGCCCGTGATTCCCGTGCTCGGCGCGGACGATCTCCCTGTCGAGTCGATGCACTGGACCGTGGCCGAGCATTACGAAGACAGCGATCCGCTGGCCGTCGGTGACGGGAGGCAGTTCGACGACGACCTGCTCCGTGTATTCGCGACGCGCAGCGATGCGCCGGTGGGCGAAATGGCCGGCGCGTTTCTCGCGCGGCACGAGGGCGAGCTGGTGGTGCGGATGTCGTACTGGGCGGGCGTGACGCCAACCGTCGCGCGTTCGCTGCTGCGATCACTGCGCGAACGGTCCGAGGCCGCACATCTCCATGTGGCCGGACTCGAGGCCACGACGCTGATCGAGCTGACGGCGTTCGGTACGGCCGTACTGTTGCACTGGCGATACACGCGTGTCGCCGACGCGCCTTCTCATTCCCAAGAGACATGAACGTCGTCCTCCTGCATGGTGCGGATGCCGCAGAGCCGCCGGAAGATCCCGTGCTTCCGCAAATCGAATCCGCGCTGCGTGCACTGGGCCACGATCCGACGCGCGTGGCCGTGGCGGACGAGGTCGAGCCGGTGATCGCCGCGCTGCGCCTCGCCGATCCCGCACTGGTCTTCAATCTCGCCGAGTCGTTCGGCGGCAAGAGTGCACTGGAGTCGAACGTTGCGGCGCTGCTCAACCTCATCGGGCTGCGGTACACGGGATCCAGTCCCGCGGCGCTGCTCATGGCGGGCGACAAGAGCCTCACGAAGAAGGTGCTGAGCTTTCACTCGATCCTCACGCCGCAGTTCGCGACGCTGTACCGCGGCGCGCTGGATCACGTGGGTGATCTGGGTTTTCCACTCATCGTGAAGCCGCCACAGGAGGATGCCTCACTCGGCATCACGTCGAAGAGTGTGGTGCGCGACATCCGCGAGTTGCTCGGCACGATGGATTCGCTGCAGCGGGAATTCCAGTCGCCCGTACTTGTCGAGGAATTCGTGGAGGGCCGGGAGTTCTACGTGGGCGTGCTGGGCAATGCCTCCCCGGTTGCGCTGCCGGTGATCGAACTGGACTTCAGTGCATTCCCTCCCGATCGTCCGAAGGTGGCGAGCTGGGAGGCCAAGTGGGGCGACGGGGGGACGGGCGCTGAGGGGGAGACGGGCGCGGAGTTCGCGGGCACGCGCTCTGTGTTCCCCACCGATGTACCGGCGGAGTTGCTGGCGCGGATGCAGGCAGTGGCCGTGGAGTCGTTCAATGCCCTTCGCCTGCGCGACTACGGGCGCGTGGACCTGCGCGTGACGCCGGACGAGAAGGTGTACGTCATCGAGGTGAATCCGAATTGCTACCTTGAGCAGTCCGGAGAGTTTTCGCGGGCGGCCGCGGAATCCGGGATGCCGCACAACGGGCTGGTGGCGCGCATCGTGGAGTTGGCGCAAGGGCGCTATACGCGGTGACGACCGGATCGGGATAGGGAGTAGGGGAAGGGCTCCCCTACTTCCCTCCCACACCACCGGACAAGCGGGTCATCTGGTGCGCGGCCTCGTCGTGATGCACGGTCGATTCGCTCTCCTCTCCGTTTGGCCCTTCGTCAGACGGCGTTGGGTCCCAGCGCCTCCGGCACTCCGTCTGCTACTACGGCCGCGGCTGACTTCTCGCTCCGCCTCGTCGCTCGACGTGACGTCGCCCTTTCAGGCGTCAGGCGAGATCTCCCCGAATAAGAACGGTGGCCGTCGTCGCACAACCGCCGGATCTACGCCGCGTCCTCTTGCTCGCAGGAGCTTTGCGGTTCGTTGCCCGCTCGCCCCAGTCCGCCGCGCCTCGTATCCGATTTCTGTTCGTCGGCTCACGACTTCGCTACCCCGCTTCCTTCAGCACTCCCCTCGCGGTCGGCGCCTTGCGGCTCGCTTCGGTCCCTGCGACCAGGTTCCGGGAGGACTCACACCTCCTGACTACCGCCCATGTCGGGCGTACAACGCACAGCGCCCCGCGTCACGTAAGTGACGCAGGGCGCTGGATATGCACTATAGCCCCTCCTGGGATCGAACCAGGACTCTTCTGCTCCAGAGGCAGACGTGTTGCCAGTTACACCAAGGGGCTACAAAAGCCGCCTGTCGCTGTGCAGGACAGGCGGGACCCGTGTAAAATAGCAGGAGGAGGATGGCGCTTCAACCCCTCCGCATTCCTCCACCGGAGCCTTCTCATCGCACCCCTCTCCAGCGCACGCCACCGCATTGCCCGCCGAGTGGTTGCCGCCCTGCTCCTCACCGTACCACTCACGGTTGTCGCGTGCCGCGAGAGCCTGTCGGGATTCGGCGCCGGCCTTCGCGCGCGCGCTGCGTCTGACCAGCTGTTCGGGTCGTTCGTGGACCGGCACGTCGACATCGTCCGCAATGCGAAGTACGAATACGCGCGAATCGCGCTCTCGCGCGGTGCCCTGTCCCCGTCGCGCGTCTTTGACGACTCGGCTGCATGGACCGGTGAGTCAGGACAGGTGCGGGTGCTCGAGACGTCCGGCGCGCATGTGGACGGCAAGTACGTCATGAATTCGCGCCGCGGCGCAGCGGCCCCCGCCAGGCCGGCCGACGGACGTCACGTCACCACACTCAGCCGGCTGGGAGATGGCCAGTATCGCTGGGATACCTCGGTCGATTTCGGCCTGGGCAGCGCGCGCCCGAAAGACCTCGCACTGGTGGTGAGCAGGCTGCTTGTGGCCGGCGAGGGCCTCGGGGAACGCGAAGCACGCGCGGACCTCGCGACAAGTACGCCGCGCACCGCGGCGATTCTCGGCACGGTATTCACGCTCGATACGCTGCGACCCACGGCACTCCAGGATGGTTCCACCGCCGTCACGCTGGGTATCTCCATCCATTCGGATCGGTTGCGGCAGCGGTTCCCCGCGTTCGGCGACTATGTGGCCCGCTACGTGGATCCGGCGCGCTTCCGGATTCTCCTCACCGACGGCTCGGGCACTCCCTACCTCGAGGCCACGGCCAAGGACCGCTTCCTCACCGTTCGGTTACGGAGCCACGCAGGCCACCTCGTGCCGCTCGCTGGTCCCGCCAGGCCAATGCCCGACACGCTCGTGATGCTGATTGACCTCACGGTCAAGGTGAAGATGTTCAACGTGGGATTCCACGACCTGAGCATGGATTTCGTGAACGTGACGCGCGGCGACCGCGAGCACGACTGGGTAATGACGGCGAAGAAGGAGCCCCACTGGAACCTGCCCTTCATCTCGGCGCGGCTGCTGCGCGGGCCGCTGCGCTATCCCTTTTCGGGTGAGGGCGCGCTGTTGCGATTCGGCGTGCGCTCGGGCGATGGCGACGCACCCACGGTGCTGGTGCGACAGAGCCGGCTCGCCGTCCAGGAGAGTTCCGTCCTCAAGTTCCTCAATTCGCTCACGAGCACCGCGATGGATGACTTTGGCACACGCGTGGAGCACGAGGAGAACGAGTGGCTGCGCGAGGTGTTCCGCGCCCTGCGCGACGACGCGCGTGTGGTGATCGCACCGTAGGGATCTATCGTCCTGCGCGAAGCGAGAGCAGGTCCTTCCCTTCGGTCAGGACGACAAAGGGAGCCCGCATGAAATTCAAAACGCCGCGATCCTGAAGAGGATCGCGGCGCTGGGCCTGCGGTCGGCAGCGTCCGGCCACACCGAAGGGAACTGCCACGCGCGCTGTCATTGGAACTCTGCGTCCTACCGAACAGCGGCGGGCAAAAACTATCAGGCTGGCCGAACACTCCAGCCGCACACGGATCATCGATGGAGCTGAGGGGGATCGAACCCCTGACCTCGCCGTTGCGAACGGCGCGCTCTCCCAGCTGAGCTACAGCCCCGCAGTAGCGCGGGCTCGTGGCAGCATGCCGCCGCGAACGTGGGTTGACCAGACAGGAACGGCCCCGCAACCGTGCGGGGCCGCTGTCATTGCATCAAACCTAACCACGCGATTCCCACTGTCAACTGCGCGGCCAGCCGGAACTGCAGCTCACGCCAGCGCGCCGGCGCACACGCGCGAGGAACAACGCCTGCACGACGCTCGTTTGCCGGACATGACGAAGCACTCACTCGGCTCCCCGTTCGTGCGCGACCAGCTCTCACTCCGGGCGTTCCCCCTGAACGAGAAGCGACTGCAGCCGGACGGCGACTTCGTGCTGTACTGGATGCAGACCACACAACGGTTCGAGGATAACTGGGCCCTCAGGCTGGCGACGCTCGAGGCTGATCGCATCGGCAAGCCGTTGCTGATTCACCACGGGCTGGACCCGCATTACACGTTTGCGTCCCCACGCTTCCATACCTTCGTCATGCAGGGGGCGCGTGAACTCGCCGGAGAGGCGGCCTCACTGGGGCTCACCTATCGCTTCGCGCTGCGCAGGCGCCGGGCGGACGACCACCGGCTCGTGGACAAGCTTGCCGCGCGCGCCTGTGTCGTGATCACGGACATGTATCCCACCGCTGGCGTTGCCGAGCGCGCCGAACGGTTCGCGGCGCGCGTGAACTGTCGGGTGGTGGCGGTGGATTCCGTGGGCGTGGTTCCAGCCGCCTCCTTTCACAAGGAGGAGTACGCCGCGCGCACGATTCGCCCCAAGCTCGCGAAGCTGCTCGAACTGAATCTGGAGCCCGTGGACGACCGCGCCCCTCGGCGTTCGATGCCCGAGACGGTCATGCGCGCGTTCGACGGCGCCTGGCTGGACATCGCCCGGTGCGACATCGCGCGCGAGGTGGCGACCTGCGAGATCGACCACAGTGTGGGCATCGTGCCACTGCCCGGCGGCACCACAGCCGCGCGCGAACGGCTGCGCCGGTTTGCCGCGGGTGGCCTGCAGTCGTACTCCGAGAGGCGGCGCAACCCATCGGACGACGAAGGCTCGAGCCGGTTGTCGCCCTACCTGCACTTCGGCATGCTCTCGCCATTGGAAGTGGTCACCATGTCGCGGGACATGGCGCCGCCTGCAGAGTGTGATGCGTTCCTGAATGAAATGCTCACGTGGCGCGAGCTGTCGCTGAATTTCTGCCTGCGCAACCCGGCCTACGGCTCGCTCGCTGCCCTGCCGGACTGGACCCAGCGCTCCATGCGTGCGCACGAGGGCGACGAGCGCCCGGTGACCTACACGCTGGACCAGCTCGAACGGGCCGAGACGCATGACGACATCTGGAACGCCGGACAGCGCGAGCTCGTGCAGACCGGCCAGATGCACAACGTGGTGCGCATGCTGTGGGGAAAGTCCGTCCTGACGTGGGCTCCCACCTACGCCAACGCCCTGGACTGGCTGATTCACCTCAACAACAAGTATGGACTGGACGGGCGCGATCCCAACAGCTTCGCCGGGATCCAGTGGTGCTTCGGCAAGTTCGACCGCCCGTTCGCCGACCGTCCGGTCTGGGGCACAATTCGCCCAATGTCGCTAGCCCGTGCACATGCGAAGTACGACATGACAGGCTATCTCGCGCGGTGGGGCGCACCGGAACGGCAGCTGTCGTTCGCGTAGCTGCGCGGCGGCGCGAACGCCAGCCAGGAGCAGGTCCTTCGCTGCGCTCAGGACGACAGCATGCTTTCGACATTGCGGTTTACGCTCCACTATTTTGTCGGCATGCTTCCCACCGCCGCTGACGTCGTGGCTGCCGCCGAACGCCTCATCGGAATTGCCGAGCGCACACCGTTGCTGCACGCTCCCAGGTTGAGTGTTACTACGGGCGCCGACGTCTACCTGAAGTGCGAGAACCTGCAACGCACTGGATCGTTCAAGATCCGCGGTGCCTACAACGCGCTCGTCACACTTCCGCCAGACGTGCGCGCGAAGGGCATCGTTGCGTCATCGGCAGGCAATCACGGGCTGGGCATCGCGATGTCCGCGCAGCTCCTCGGCCTGCGCGCGCGCATCTTCATGCCGGCCGATGCACCGGCGGTAAAACGGGATGGCATTCTGGCGCTGGGCGCAGAGGTGGACGCATCCCAGCCGCATTACGACGCAGCGCATACCGCGGCAGAAGCGTATGCGGTGGCCCATGGCATGACGTTCGTGAATCCGTGCGCGGGGCAGCCGCTGCTGGCCGGTCAGGGCACCGTGGCGCTCGAGGTGGTCGCGGACCTGCCAGCCCTGGCCACGATGGTTGTTCCGGTGGGCGGTGGAGGTCTCGTGGGTGGGGTGGGCGCGCTGCTCCGTGCGCACGCGCCCGGCGTGCGCATCGTGGGCGCGCAGAGCGAGCACACGGACGCGATGGCGCGGTCGCTGGCAGCGGATCGACGCGTGGAGATTGGCAATGCGCCCACGCTGGCGGACGGCCTTGCCGGCCAGATCGATGACGAGGGACTTGCGATCGGCCGCTTTGCGATTGACGAAATGGTGGTGGTGAGCGAGTCACAGGTGGCCGATGCGGTTGCGTGGCTGGCGCAGGTGCATGGCCTTCGCGTGGAGGGCTCGGGCGCAGTGGGCGTGGCAGCGGTGCGTGCGAACACAGGCACGCACTGGCGCGGTCCCATTGCCGTCGTGGTGTCTGGCGGCAACATCGACGATGCGCGCTGGGAGTCGATCGTCGGCCGGCCTGTCCCGGATTGAACGAGGATCAAGTCTGTATGCGATAAACGAGAGCGGGGCACCGGACGAGAATGTCCGGTGCCCCGCTCTCGTCATCACGATCCGGAAGAACTACGGCCGCTCGACGTTACGATCCTCGAACGAGGCGGCATTGCGAGGTTCGCCACCGAGCGAACTTCCACTGGGCCGGGCGGGCTGGGCGCCGTTGCTGCGCTGGCCGCTTCCGTTGAGGCCGACTTCACGATCGCCCTGAAAGCCGCCGTTGCCCTGACCGGCCTGGCCGTTGGTGTTCGCGCTGCCGTTGTTCTGGGCCTGGAGGCGTGCCGCGCGATTGGCGCCGCGTGCCTCACCACCGCGACGGCCGATGGCCGCCATGTGCTCACGGTTCTTGCTGACGGTTACACCGCCCTTGCGACCAGCAGCGCGTGCCTCGCCGGCATCGAATTCGTGCGCCGTACCTTTCTCGTGGGCCGCGCGACCGCCCTTGCTGGCAATCTCGCGCTGCTTGGTGCGATCCATCGACGCGAAACCACGGTTGCTGCGGCCGCGCGGGGGTGACCCGGGCTCCGAAGCGCTGGCCGCGCGCGCGACGTTCTCTCCGTTGGAAGGGCGAACCAGCCGTGCGCTTTCGTTCGAGACCTCACGCTGCTGTTCCCGATCTGCGCTCACGCTGCGCTCTTCGTCATTCGGTTTGATCGTCATTTACAGCCCTCCTGGAAGAATAGGCGGCCCCGTCAGGCCGCTGCCCCTGTTGCAATTGCAAACTGCGGACCCGCCTGCTGGCATGTTGCTGCGAATGCCCTGCCAACGCATCTGTTTCTGGCACCTTACAAGGCAAGGCTCGGGCCGCTGGGCGCTATATTTCGCGGCCATGTCACTCTCCGTCCGCCTCCTCGGCACCTCCGCATCCCGTCCCACCATCGAGCGCAATGTTGCCTCGGTGGCCGTCGTGCGCGAAGGCGAGACGCTGCTTTTCGATTGCGGTGAGGGGACGCAGCGGCAGATGATGCGCTACGGGGTGTCGTTTGCACTCCAGGACATCTTCTTTACGCATTTTCATGCAGATCACGTGATTGGCGTGATCGGGCTGATGCGCACGTTGTCGCTGCAGGGCCGAACAGATCCGCTGCGGCTCTGGGGCCCCAAGGGAGCCATCCGCACCATGAAGCGTGCAGAGGAATTCGGGATGGACCGCCTGTCCTTTCCGGTGGAGGTCGCCGAAGTGGAACCGGGTCACCGCGTGGCGCGGAAGGACTATGGCATCGTGGTGTATCCGGTTGACCACCGGGGCGCTCGCGCGGTGGGCTACGCAATCGTGGAGGACGAGCGGAAGGGGCGGTTCAACCCCGACCGCGCGCGCGCGCTGGGCATTCCGGAAGGGCCGCTGTGGGGCGAGATCCATCGTGGCCGCGCGGTGACCCTTGCTGACGGCCGCGTGATCGACCCATCAGACCTGGTGGGTGGGGCGCGTTCCGGGCGAAAGGTTGTGATCACGGGTGATACCCGTCCGTGTCCAGCCACTGTGGCGATCGCACGGGGAGCCGACCTGCTGGTGCACGAGGCCACGTTCGGAAACGAGGAGGCGGCGCGCGCGGTGGAAACGGGCCATTCGACAGCGCGCGAGGCCGCCATGGTGGCGCGCGAGGCGGAGGTGGGCATGCTGGTGCTCACCCACTTTTCCGCCCGCTACTCGCGCGATGCCGCCGACCTGGGCAAGGAGGCACGCGAGTGCTTCGAGCGCACGCTCGTGGGGAAGGACGGGCTGGAGATTGACGTACCCCACCGCGACGCAGAACAAATTCCGACGTCGGAAGGGTGACGTCCGATGAGGGACCTCAGGCGCCGCGCCGCCAATGCTTGCGCATGGTGGGTTGTTCTCTCATGTGACGTCAGAAG